>QHYL01000254.1 GCA_003224105.1 Acidobacteriota bacterium
GTCCCGCTCCCAGATGCTGCAGAATTTCGCACGGGAGTGGCCAAGACGAACCCGTGGTGGCGTGTCGATGGCCGATGGTTTTCAGACAATGAGAAGGAGTGCGTGATCGGAGTCGCTTTCGCCCAAAAGAATCGCATCAGAGTGGGTGACTCAATCTCCTTGGCCACTGGGGACAACACTAAGATTCCTACTCCACTCAAAGTCACAGGGATACTCGCTTCCGGCGGTCCAGAGGATGAGTCCATTGTCATCCCGCTGTCCCACGCGCAATCGCTTGCGGGGAAACCAGGGCAATACCGCAAACTTTATGTCAGTGCGTTGACGAAACCGGAAGACGCTTTTGCGAAGCGCGACCGGAAGACATTCACGCCTGCAGAGTACGACCGCTGGTTCTGCACGCCGTACATTTCCTCGATTGCGTTTCAGATTGAGCAGGAATTGCCGGGAACCGACGTGCGCGTGATCCGGCGCGTTGCCGAAGGCGAAGGCCGGATTCTTACACGCGTGCAAACGCTGCTCTGGCTCGTCACCCTTGCGGCCATGCTCGCCGCGGCGCTGGCGGTTGGCGCCTCGTCGGCGGCTTCGGTGATCGAGCGGCAAGTGGAGATCGGCTTGATGAAGGCGCTGGGCGCGGGCTCCGGCACGGTTGGTTTCCTACTGGCTGCGGAGCAACTCCTGCTCGCGTTCGTAGGCGGCGGTGTCGGCTATGCACTCGGAATCGTTCTGGCGCGCCTGCTGGGCGAAAGAATCTTCGGTGCTGCGCCGGAACCGACCCTGCTGGTCTTCTTCGTGGTGATCGGGTTGGCAGCCATCGTGACGCTGCTCGGCAGCGCTATCCCCATGCGGCGCGCTTCGCGCATCGAGCCGGCGCCTATTCTGCGAGGCGAATGATGACCGCGCTTCGCGCACTGAATCGAGCTATGTTCTGGCGCATCCTCCGGCGCTTGCTGGGAGCGAATCGCGGGCGGCTCTTCGTCATGCTGCTGGCGCTCGGCGCCGGCGCTGCCGTCACGGCCGCGCTCCTCAATCTACAAGTCGACGCCAAGCGCCGCCTCACCACCGAATTCCGGACCTTCGGACCAAATGTGCTGATTCTTCCAAAAGGCTCGTCTGCATCAGGATCCGAAACGTTGGCGGAATCCGTCATCCATTCCGTCCCGGTGAATGTTTCCAGCGGTCGCGTGACCGTGATGTCCTATCTCTACATAGTGGCCAATATTTCCGCTGCCCAGTCGGGTAAGTCCGTCACGGCAGTTGTCGCCGGATCCAATCCGTTCGGTATTGTTAGCGTCACTGCGCTCTCGTCTGCAACACCTGCAACCAGTCCGAATGGGCCAGCACCAGCACCATCACCGGAACGCGTGTGCGTCGCGGGCACGCGATTTGCGCAGCAAGTGGGCGCTCAGCAAGATGCGGAATTAGAGTTAACTAGCGGCGACCACAGCGATTCGTGCCGTGTTGCCAACCTTCGTCAGACTGGGGGACCAGAGGACGACCGAGTCGAAATCGGCTTGCGAGCGGCGCAGCGCCTGGCTGATCTGCCGGGGCGCATCAGCATGGTTGAACTCACCGTTCCAGGCACTCCCGGTGAAATCCAGAATTACATCGCAGACCTTCGGAATCGAATTCCTGAGGCTGAGGTTCGCGCCATCCGGCAGTTCACTGAGGGCGAAGCAAAAATCTACAACCGCATCAGTGGGTTGCTCACGGCAACAGTGGGCATCGTGTTGCTGCTGACGGCGCTGTGCGTAATGGCAGCGATGACCAACGTGGCGATCGAGCGCAGGATGGATGTCGGCTTGATGAAGGCGATTGGCGGAGCGACGCACAGCGTCGTCCGGCTGTTCCTGACGGAAGCGGCGTTGCTAGGTTTGGCGGGGGGCTTGATTGGAGCGACGGCAGGCCTTTTGCTGTCCATCGGGCTGGGCAAAGCCGTTTTCGGTGTGGCGGCGCGCCCGCGCCTGATTGTGTATCCTGTAGCTGTGGGTCTGACGATGCTGGTGGCGATCCTGAGCGCCTTCCCGCTGCGGCGGTTGGCGAGCATCCGCCCGGCGTCGGTGTTCCGAGGTGAAGCGTGAGTGTAGTTGCTCCCGTCCAAATGCAGCCGCGCGTCGCGGCGAAGCAAGTGGACATCGACAATTTGATCAAGCAGTACGGCACCTTGCGCGCACTCGGTGGCGTCAGCTTCGCGGTGAATACCGGCGAGTGGGTCGCGCTCATGGGCCCTTCCGGCTCAGGGAAAACCACGCTTATCAACATTCTCGGCGGACTGGACACGCTGACTTCCGGCCGCGTGGTCGTTGACGGTGTGGACCTCGCAAAGCTCAGCGAAAACGGCCTGGTGCGCTACCGCGCGGAAAAAGTAGGCTTCGTTTTTCAGCAATTTCACCTCGTGCCGTACCTCACGGCGCTCGAAAACGTGATGCTGGCGCAGTATTTTCACAGCGTGACCGACGAAAAAGAAGCCGAAGAAGCGCTGACGCGCGTGGGCCTCGGCGACCGCCTGACGCATTTGCCCGCTCAACTCTCCGGCGGCGAACAACAGCGCGTGGCCATCGCGCGCGCGCTGATCAATCAGCCAAAACTCATTTTGGCCGACGAGCCTACAGGCAATCTCGACGAAGCGAACGAAAGAATCGTCATTGAAATTTTCCGCAAGTTGCACAATGCCGGACACACGATCTTGATGGTCACACACGATCCGGACATCGCCCGGCAAGCCGATCGCCGCATCGAGCTGGCGCACGGCCGCTTGCATTATGATTCCGCGCTCCACGGGCCGAGTCAGCCGCTCAATTGTCCGCTTGTGGATACGCCAGATTGTTGTAAGTCTGTTTCTGGCGACGACGAAATCCGCTTCGACCATCTGCTCGAGCAAATTTGGGTTTGCGGCGAGGAAGGGAAGCCCGCCGAGGTCGCGCGCCTGCGCGCCGCGGGAGCCTCCGGAAAGCTTTCGACCGTGCCCGAAGAACCTGCCTCGCGCGTTCTTTCACGCATGGCGGATTTGCATTTGGTCGCGCTGCAAAACGGGGAAGCGCAACTGACTCCCGTCGGAAGCCAGCGCGCGCGCGACGTGGTTCGCCGTCACCGTTTGGCGGAGCGCCTGTTCAAGGACACTTTTTCCGTGGATGAGACTGAAGCTCACACGCAAGCCTGCCGGTTCGAGCACATCATCAGCCCGGAGCTTGACGCGCGTATCTGCACGTTCCTCGGCCATCCCAAAACTTGCCCGCACGGCAACCCCATTCCTCCAGGCGACTGCTGCGACGGAAAATCAAAACCGTGATGCGCTTGCTTGTCTGCGCTTGTCGCCAAACTGAAAACTGACCACTGACGACTGTAAACTTTCTCCCATGCCCACTCCACTCGATCCGCGAAAAAAGCCAACTAGCGTCAAAATTCACGTATCGAGCGGCGCCGGTGTAGACATCACCTGGGCTGACGGCCACGCCAGCCATTACGATTTTGCGTATTTGCGCGACGAGTGTCCCTGCGCGACCTGCAACGACGAGCGCGGCAAGAAAGAAGCTTTCAAATCCCTCGCCCCGGGAATGGCATCGTCTCCGGCGCTGCCCATGTTCAAGCCCAAGCCGCGCGCTAAGGCCGCTACGCAGGTAGGGAATTACGCCATTCAGATCACTTTTACGGATGGCCACTCCACGGGCATCTACGCCTACGATCATCTCCGCAGTATCTGTCCTTGCGAGGAGTGCGCCAAAGCGTTTCGCACTGCTGCGGGCTAGATTCTTCCATCTTCAGGAAAGCCCTTGACGGTTGAACCGTTCCGCGTTTTTGTGGAATGCTCTGTTGAGATTTCCTTGATTCCCCAATGCCCGACTGAGGTGAACCATGGCTTGTGACCTTCATGAATTGAAGCACGTACCGCTCTTCGCATTGCTAGACGACGAAGAGGCTGCCGTTCTGGCCAGCCAGGTCGAGATGAAGCGCTTTGCGCCGCGACAGCGCATCTACAAAATCGGCGACACTTCCGGACAAGCTTACGTCATGATTTCGGGCCGGGTGCGCGTCAGCACCGTGGACGAAGATCACCAGGAAGTGGTCGTGGACGAGCCCGGTCACGGAGAATTTTTTGGCTTAGCTTCGATGCTGGAACGGACTCCCCATCAGACCGAAGCCATTGCTTTGGAGGAAACCACATGCCTTGAGGTTTCGCGCGACGATATCGCCGTTCTTCTTCATCGCAAGCCCCTTGCCGGCATGGATATGCTCACGGTTCTCGGGAAACAGTTTCACGCTTCACAGCAGCTGGTTCGCCTGCGCGCGGGCCGTCACCCCAATGAAATCATCGAAGGCGAAGCCACTTTCGGCGAACGCATTGCCGATAAGGTGGCGCAATTTGGAGGTTCGTGGACCTTCATCATTCTTTTTGGCGCCCTAGCTACTGCCTATACCGCCACCAACGTGGTTCTGGGCAAGTCCGGGTGGGATCCTTATCCCTTCATTCTTCTCAATCTTTTTCTTTCCATGCTTGCAGCCATCCAAGCGCCTGTCATCATGATGAGCCAGAATCGCCAGGACACCAAAGACCGCTTGCGCGGTGAGCTGGATTACGACGTTAACCGGCGCGCCGCGTCAGACATTCAAGGACTAGCCCGCAAAATCAATTTGCTGTACGAAAAAGTTGGCGACATCGAAGACGTCTTGCGAAAGAAATAAGTAAGCGGCTTCGCGATTTGCTCAA
The DNA here is from genome assembly GCA_003224105.1 of Acidobacteriota bacterium. Lineage (GTDB taxonomy): Bacteria > Acidobacteriota > Terriglobia > Acidiferrales > UBA7541 > Acidiferrum. Next base: position 4,703 of record QHYL01000254.1, read on the forward strand.
GGTCATTGAGTCGACATGCCCGCCCAAACAAGCCCATTTCGGGGATTCAAAGCCATGGGCCTATTCTTGTTCTTGGGCGCCGGAATGGCTTTCTTGGCAGGAACGACATTGCTTTGGCGAGGTACCTTGCTGGATCGTCTTTGGATATTGAACCCGCGCGCATACCGCCAGCTTTCACCCTTAGGGACTACCGCTGGGATTGCATTCTTATTGCTTGGCGTAATACTGGCGGTTGCTGGCGTGGGCTGGAGCCGTCGCCGCAATTGGGGATGGGCGTTAGCTGTGGTCATTATTGCAACGCAGGTTTTGGGAAGCCTCGTGAACGCCGCAAAAGGTGATTCCCTGAGAGGCGGCGCGGGTTCCCTTCTTTCCGGCGCGCTTCTTTATTTTCTTCTTCGCCCAAACGTCCGCGAGGTTTTTACAAGGCAGCCTTCTGAGAACGCGAGCTAGCGGGAGGCCCATGGTCCAATAGCCTTGGAACGATTTTACACAATTCGAGTTGCTAGACATCACCGCCGAAAAATGCGAGCATTTCAGTCTGCTAGGTTAGCGAAACCCACACATGAGCAGCATTCCCAATAACCCCGCTGCCGCGGGCAGGCGGGGCAACGGAGTTCCGCGCGTCTTAGTGGCCACCACTGCGCTGCTCAGCTTTATCTCCTTCTGGCGCGCCGCCGCGATAGTCCTCAACGATCTGGCTTCCTCCGCGTATTACGCGGGAGGTGAAGCGGAGGGCTACATCGGCAAGGCCGCACCCTGGTTCATCCTCGGCATCATGTTGTTTTCCTACGCCGTGCGTGCGGTGTACATCGAAAGCTGCAGCATGTTTGTGCGCGGCGGCGTGTACCGCGCCGTCAAACAGGCTCTCGGCGGCAGCCTCGCGAAGTTCAGTGTCTCCGCGCTGATGTTCGATTACATCTTAACGGGTCCCATCAGCGGCGTTTCCGCTGGGCAATACCTCGCGGGGCTCCTCAGCGAAACGTCGCAACACTTCCATTTTAGCGGCCCGTTCTCGCCCGGTTCCGTAAGCTTCCTTGCAGCCTCTTTTGCAATCCTCGTCACTCTTTATTTTTGGTGGCAAAACACCAAGGGCGTCCACGAGTCTAGCGACAAAGCGCTGAAAATCATGAAACTCGTCACCGTCATGGTGGTCTTGCTCATCGCGTGGTGTGTCCGCACGATCATTGTAAGGCATTCCTCGCTTCCACCACTTCCGTATCCTGGCAATGTCCACTTTAGCCCGGGCGCGCTCGGCTGGCTCGCCCATAGTTCTTTGCCACATATGTTCGGCATTGTTGCCATCTTCATCGCGCTCGGACACTCCGTCTTGGCCATGAGCGGGGAAGAATCCCTGGCGCAGGTCTATCGCGAAATCGAATCTCCCAAACTCCGGAACCTGAAGCGGGCCGGGCTCATCATCTTTATTTATAGCCTGGTGTTTACGTCCCTGGTTTCGTTCTTCGCCGTAATGATCATTCCGGACGATGTCCGCCAGGGCTTCCTCCAGAACCTGATCGGCGGCCTGGCTATGAATCTTGAAGGGCCATTTCTCGCTCGTTTGATCTTTCACGGCTTCGTGGTCATCGTTGGCGTGCTCATTCTTGCAGGCGCAGTCAATACCGCCATCGTGGGGTCCAACGGTGTCCTCAACCGTGTCTCCGAGGATGGCGTACTGAGCGATTGGTTTCGTCAACCGCACCCGCGCTTCGGCACCAGCTATCGCATCATCAACATCATTGTATTGCTTCAGATCGTCACCATCGTCATCAGCCGCGGCGACGTTACGTTTCTTGCGAACCTCTATGCGTTCGGAGTGATCTGGAGCTTCACCATGAATGGCCTGGCCGTGCTCGTCCTGCGCTACACGCATCCGGGTGAGCGCGAGTTTCAGGTTCCCTTCAATCCCCGGATCGCGGGCGTCCAGGTGCCTCTGGGGCTAATCGTCATTACCGGCACGCTCTTTCTCATTGCTGTCACGAACCTGTTCACCAAACCCGTGGCCACGATGGCTGGCGGCGTTTTTTCTGTCCTTCTCTACATCGTGTTCACCATTTCAGAGCGCCACCGCAAGAGGATGGGCGCCGGTCACGTGGAGATGGACCAGTTCAACCTGGAATCCGAAAGCGAACTGACCCCAGAGGCAGTCGGAGCACGCCCGGGCAACATCCTCGTTCCTGTCAGCAATCAATTTAACCTCTATCACCTCGCAAACGTGCTGGATCGCGTAAAGCCTGGGCGTCGTGATGTTGTCGTCCTGCACGTTCGCTTGTTGAGGCGCGCCGCCTCCGGTGAATACGAACTGGAAGCCGAACAGCTTTTCGGGAGCATTGAGCAACAGCTTTTCTCACAGGCGCTGTCGCTGGCCGAAAAACGGGGAAAATCCATTCGCCTGGCGGTTGTCGCTGCAAACGACCTTTGGGACGGCATTCTCCGGGCCGCCACTTCACTACAATCCAGCACTATTGTGGCTGGGCGCTCGTCGAGAGAGAGCACGGAAGAGCACGCCCGGCTTGTTGGTGAAGCCTGGGAAAAGCTTGGCGACACGAAGCCACAGTTCAACCTGGAAATTCACATGCCCAACGGGGACAAGCTCTACAAGGTGCTCGGTCCCCACGCTCCCAACCTGACCGCCAACGAAATCAATCTCCTGCACAGATTGTGGCTGCGCTTCGGCGATTTGGTCTCGCCCATGGAGTTGCATCACCACGACGTGGTGCATTTCGCCCTGGAAGAAGTTCAGAAAGAAATGGAAGAGGGCCACGAAGATGACGTGGTCTGCCGCCTGCGCGCGCATCTCGAGACCAATCAGAATAAACGCAAACAACCCTCCTAGACTGCCGGCAGCATCCACTTTTCCACCTATTAATCAGTTTAGTCAGTCCTGACTAATCAACTCTGACTAAGTTGGGCAGTGCAATGGCCGCAGCGCTTCGCCGCAATGGGAATGGTCATCGCGCACAGTGGACATTCCTTAGTGGTGGGCGTCCCCGCTGGCGCCGGTTTCTTGGTCCAGCGGTTCACTTGCTGAACGACCAGGAACACCGCGAAAGCGACAATCAGAAAGTTGATGACGTTGTTCAGAAAGATGCCGTAGTTCAATGTGGCGGCGTGGGCCGCTTTCGCCTCCGCGAGCGATGCATAGCTCTTGCCATCGAGGCTGAGGAAGAAGGCTGAGAAGTCCACTTTCCCGATCAACTGTCCCAGCGGCGGCATCATTACGTCTTCCACCAGCGACGCGACGATTTTGCCGAACGCCGCGCCGATAATCACGCCTACGGCCATATCCATGACGTTGCCACGCATGGCAAATTCCTTGAATTCCTTCAGCACGGTCTTTCTCCTTTGTTTTTCGATGAAGGTGAGTGACGGCCCAAGTGAATTCACCCGCTTCTGCGGGAGCTGCTTTTGCGCGGATGATATCCAAGAAAGCGAGAAAAATTGAGCAGTAGCCGTCGAACTCGGAAGAACATCCGTTGCAGCACGCCGCAGAAGATTATGTTAGCGCGCCCGGAAGAGCAACGTCGAGGCCACGATTCCGCGCAGTACCAGAATCGCGCCTGCCGCCACCAGCATTGGTTCGACCCACTGAAAAGGGACGCGAATAATGGTCAGCATCAGGACTCCCAGAAGCACCAGAGAAAGCCCGCGCGTCCAGTTTTCCCAGCGCCTCCACCATTGGCCCGGCCGATAAAGCGCACGAAATCCCCACAAGGTCAACGCCAAGCCCAAAATCAGCCAGCTCACGCTGTGCCGGTCAACGATACGCCCGTAGACCGGGCCGCGAAGACCCAGCCAGACCAGCAGTGCGCCAAGCAGCACGAAAATCAGCTCAACAATGACTTGCAGGAGCCGCTCCGGCGTGAGCATGGCTTGCCTTCACTTCCAATCAGGCGACGCGTTCAATACGCAGCTTCTGGATGGTGACGGGAGTGCGGGGGCGGTCACTCGAATCGCGCGGCACATTCGAGATTTTGTTGGCCACGTCCTGGCCTTCCACGATTTCGCCAAAAATCGTATGCCGGTTATCGAGCCACGGCGTGGGCGCCACGGTGACGAAAAACTGGCTGCCGTTTGTGTTCGCGCCCGAGTTGGCCATCGAAAGGAATCCGGCTTTGGAATGCTTCAGCGAAGGGTGAAACTCATCGGCGAACTTGTAGCCTGGCCCGCCCATACCGCTGCCGTGCGGGCAACCACCCTGAATCATAAATTGCGGGATGACCCGGTGAAAAACCAGCCCGTCATAGAAGGGCCGCTTTTCCTTCTGCCCGGTTTTTTCATTGGTGAATTCCTTCGTGCCTTCAGCCAGCCCCACAAAATTCGCTACCGTCTTGGGCGCTTCTTTTTCGAACAGCTGCACCACGATATTTCCTTGCGAAGTCTCAAAAATGGCGTACGTTCCTGCCGCTCGGCCCATGCGTTCTCCTTGTGTGTTGTGTGTGCCAAAATCATCCTACACGAGCAGCACTGCGCCACGCCACTTCGCCCGCGTCGAAAGGCAAAATGAAGACGCAAGACCCAAAGGCAGAACGAAGAGATTTGGATTGGGAAAGAACATTTGAAACTTAGAACTTACGACTTTTTGTTCACCAGCCTTTTTGCTTGCGCAGCTCCGTGATGTGCGCGGTGTGATGCTTCCCGTGCCATTCGTAGAGGAAGAGCAGCCAGTCCACCGTGCGCTCGCCGCTTTCCGGGTGAACCAGTGGCCGCGCGAACTGCTCCGGCTTCAGCGACCTCCAGACGCGGTCCCAGCGATCGTGAATTGCGGTGAGAAGCGAAAACGACACCTCGATCGGCGTGGACTTCGAATCCGCCAGCTTAGACCAGGCGTCCTCGTCATAGGGTTTGATCGTCGGTCTTTCTTCCGTGAGCGCCAGCTTCAGCCGCACGTAAGCATTCAGGTGGCTGTCTGGAACGTGATGCACCACTTGCCGCACCGTCCAGCCGCCGGAGCGATAAGGCGTATCGAGCTGCGTGTCATTCAGGCCCTTCACCGCCGCCCGCATTTTGGCGGGCAAGGATGCAATTTCATCCATCGCTTGTTGCCGCCGGGCGGGCGTGACTTGCGTAGGCATCTCAAAATGTCCGATTGGGTAGCGCGCGTCCGTCATGATCATCTCCTCGGGCAACCACGTTTTATGGAATATACGTAGGGGAATTCGCTTGGGTCAACTCACTCGCTAAAAAAAGGTCTCTCCAAATTGGCTGCCGCCGGATTCCGAAGCGCGCTGTTGAGAATGCTACAATAGCGCCGCTGTATCCGGCGGGCGCAGTGATGAATCTAATGGTTGGAGAAAACGGGAATGCACAATGTCGTCATCATCGGCAGTGGCTGTGCCGGCCTCACCGCCGCGATTTACGCTGCGCGCGCGAACCTGAAGCCCCTCGTTCTCGATGGCCACGAGCCCGGCGGCCAGCTTTCTCTCACCACGCACGTTGAGAATTTCCCCGGTTTCCCGGACGGCATTCTGGGGCCGGAGCTCATCGAGAACATGCGCAAACAAGCGCAAAAATTCGGCGCGGAATTCAAAGCCGGCGCCGTCACTGAAGCAGACCTTCGCCAGCGTCCCTTCAGAATCATCGCGGGGAAGCATACCTACGAAACCGAAGCCTTGATCGTCGCGGCCGGAGCCTCGGCTCGCTTGCTCGGCCTAAAAGGGGAGCGCGAGCTGATTGGCCACGGCGTTTCCACTTGCGCCACGTGCGACGGGTATTTTTTTCGCGGCAAGCCCATCGCTGTGGTGGGCGGGGGCGATTCCGCGATGGAAGAGGCCAACTTTCTTTCGCGTTACGCCAGCAAAGTCTACCTGGTTCACCGTCGCAACGAATTTCGCGCCTCGAAGATCATGATCGATCGCGCGAAAAAGAACGAGAAAATCGAATTGTTCACGCCGTTTGTTGTGGATGAAATCCTCGCTCCCAAAGGCCTTGTCGAGGGTGTGCGCCTGCGAAACGCCGAATCCAAGGAAGCGCGAGAACTTGCCCTCGATGGTGTTTTCGTCGCCATCGGCCACGACCCGAACTCCACGGTCTTCAAAGGAAAACTGGATATGGATTCAAACGGCTACCTGATCGCCAAGCATGGCAGCCTGACCTCTATTCCGGGCGTGTTTGTGGCAGGCGATGTGCAAGACCACCGTTATCGCCAAGCCGTGACCGCCGCGGGCTCGGGTTGCATGGCCGCGATCGACGCGGAAAAGTTTCTGGAAGAGCACAAACACTAGTGTCATCCCGCTCAGCCTGCGATAATTAACCCGCATGCTCCGGTCCGCGCTTCTGAAGCTTTCCGCAAACAAGAAATTCGGCGCCTGGGTCACCTCCAATCCGGCCCCGCGCCGCATGGCGCGCCGTTTCGTTGCTGGCGAAACGCTGGAGGAAGCCATTGCTGCCGCCCGGCGCTGCAATGACGCAGGCATGGCGGCCAGCCTCGATTATCTGGGCGAAAATGTCGCCAGCACTTCCGACGCGCAACGCTCCCGCGACGCCTATCTCGACATTTTTGAAGCCATCGCCCAAGAAAAACTCAACGCCAACGTTTCCTGCAAGCTCACCCAGCTCGGCCTGGACATCAACGCGGAATTCTGTGCCGGCCTGGTGCTCTCGATCGTCGAGCGTGCCGCCGGTTTCGACAATTTTCTGCGCATTGATATGGAAGGCTCCGCCTACACGCAGCGCACCATTGACCTCGTCAAGTTCGTTCGCTTGCGCAATCCGGCTGTCGGCACGGTGATCCAGTCGTATCTCTACCGCAGCGAGAAGGACGTGCGCGATCTTTTGGCCTGCGGCTGCCGCATTCGCTTATGCAAGGGCGCTTATAAGGAGCCGGAGGACGTTGCGTTTCCCAGGAAGGCCGACGTGGATGCCAATTACGTCCGCCTGATGCAAATGCTGCTTTCCAGCGGCTTCTATCACGCCATTGCCACGCACGACCCCCACATGATTGCGGCTACCATTCGTTATGCAGCTTCTAAGGGAATCTCCAAGGACGATTTCGAATTTCAGATGCTCTATGGTGTGCGCACGGACCTGCAACGCCAGTTGGTCAAGGATGGCTTCCGCGTGCGCATTTACATCCCGTTTGGCAACGACTGGTTCCCCTATTTTATGCGCCGCCTGGCCGAGCGCCCTGCCAATGTTGGCTTCATCCTGCGCAATTTCTTCCGCTCATAGCCAGTCATAAACCGAACTACTGTTTTACGCAGACGGTCACGCCGTCGCGCAACGGAATCAGCACGGGATAAAGCTCTTTCGACGCATACACCACGCGATTGAATTCCTGTATGCCCTTCGTGTCCTTGTCATCAGCCGCCGCGGGCCGCGCCGCTTTGCCCGACCAAAGGGTATTGTCCGCGACGAGCAATCCGCCCCGCTTCAACTTCGGCAGCGCAGCCACTAGCGCAGCCGGGTATTGGTGCTTGTCCACATCAATAAAAACCAGGTCAAACTTGCCGGGCGTCTTCTTCACCAACGCCAGCGCGTCCCCCACTTTGACTTCCACGCGCTTCGCCACTCCCGCCATGCGAAAGTACACTGCCGCCCTCTTCGCCTTCTCCGGATCTCCGTCCGTGTAAAAAACTTTG
>QHYL01000255.1 GCA_003224105.1 Acidobacteriota bacterium
CCGTGGAAATGATCGTTGGACCATTGGCGACGGTGTCGTCGGGAAAGCCTTCCGGAGAATAGCGCACAGTGACGAGCTGGTCGAAAAACGCGCTGAACCATTGCGCGGCGTCCGCCGAGCCGCCGGGAAAGTCGAAAGTTTTTGTGGGGGTGCCGCGCCGATCGGCAGGAACGGAAAGCGTGACGGAGTTGAGGTCCGGCGCGTAAGCGGCGCGAATCAGGTGAATGGCGGCGGTGCGCTTGCCGTTGATCCACTGGCCGTCGGCCGAGTAAAGAGCCCAGGCGCGGTCCAATTCCAGCCCGCCGCCGGGCCCGATACGCGCCTCCTTGACTTGCACGGGGTCCAGCGCCTTGATCGGGTGCAAGCGAATGATGGCAAGCCACGGCGAAACCGTCGAGGTTTCCACGCCCAAATTCTAACAAAACTGAGGGAAGAAACGGCGCAAGAGGACGATTCTGTGGAAATTATCCGGCGACGCGAAGCTGACCTAACACGACGCGCGCCAGAACTGCGCCGCCTAGTACGGCGAGAGAGAAGCTGAGAAGCGTCCCGATCAGAAAATACTCCGCAAAATGTTCGGATTTGAATTCGGGATAGCGCGCGATGGCTTTGGCGGCCAGGATGAGCCCTGCGGTACCCGGAGATTGCAGCAGCAGTGCGGTGAGCAGCAGGAAGCGTTCGAGCCAGCCGATGTACAGCCCGGCGTTTTGCATGGGCTCCCCGCCCTTTTCCGGCTGTTCCAGGTTGATGCTTTTTGCCATCGGCCGAGTCAGGGCACGAATCAGGTATCCGCCGCCAAAGATCACGCCGACATAAATGACCGGGATGAAGAGCAGCCTGCTTGGGATGGCGCGGCCTTTGTTGAGCAGCCCGGCCACTTCCGCGAAAGGCAGGCCGGGCGAGAGCAGCCATACGGCGCACGCTACGCTCGCGAAGTGCAGGAACTGGTCGGAAACGTAGGCCACGGCTCCATCGCTGACGAGAGATTTTTGCGTGAGCCGGATTTTGACCATGTCTATGAGCAAATGAACGAGCGTGAGGGCCAGAATGACCACATGCGTGCGCGGCGATAGCCCGGATCCCGCGACGAAGAAGCTCACCAGCACAATCGCCGAGAGGTAGTGCGTGAGTCCGTGAAGAAAATAGGCAAGGAACTTGCCGTGCCGCTTTTGTTCGACGAGGCGGTGCGTTTGAAAAACAAAATCGGTCAGGAGATGCGCCAGGTAAATCGCCAGAAACGCCCGGAAGAGGATTTGCATAGTTTGTACAAATTCCCCGATTTGTACGTTTTGTGTGCAACTACGAAAAAGTGCGCTCGATGAATGCGCCGGCCGCTTTCGCCGTTTCCGCGAGTTGCCAATAGTACCCTCTTTTGAGATTTCTGGAAACCGTGGAGATGTCGAGTTTGAGGCGCTTGGCCGTTTGCCCGAGCGTGGGCTGGTCCAGGAACTGGCGAATGGTTTCCCACTGTTTCGCGGTGACCTGAGACACCAGGGTATCGTGCAGGCCGTAGAGCAGATTGATGGTCTGGTCGAAGTGCTCGTTGCCCGAGGCAAAGGCCGTCAGGACGTCAAATTTGAAGAGGCCGCTGGCCTTGACGTTGTCGATGCCCCGGCGCGCGAACTGAAACGCTGGGCCGGTGAGGCGGTTGACCGGCGGCTGAAGGCGGTCCGCGACTTTGCCAATGCCTACTCCGATGCGGAGGGGAAGCGGCCAAAGAGAGGCGCGCAGGTCCAGAAGCAGCGCGGGAACCGACGACAGTTGCGCGGCGATGGTCTGGAACTCATCGCCGGCGGTGACCGTGTATGGGAAGCGAATGAGCTTTTGCTTGAGATGCCTTTCCGAGGCGGCCGCAAGCTTCTTGCCAAGCTGGGTGCGCATGTTTTTCCGGGCGCTCGAGGCCATGACATCGGCGATCAATACGGCGTAGATTTCGTCAGCCATTGGAAACCGCCTTACTTGTACGAAAAACGTACAAATATGTATTGTTGTACAGTTTAGTACAAATAAACAAAAAAATTTGTACAGAGGGGTACAAATGCTAGAATTTGTACGATAGCGTACAAGTCTGGAGATGTCAAGCGCTGTTTCGCTTTCGTCAGTAGGAGTCGTGCAGCTCCGGCGGGTTCGTGCGGCTGGCGGGCGGCACGGTATTGTTTTCGCGCAGGTAGAGCGTCATTTGGCCATAATGGTCGGCGTTATGCCAGACAATCACCGTGGCGATGCCGATCCGCGTATTTGGCCCGGCATAAGGGCCTTCGACGGGATCGAACATGTTCTTCGCGTCCATGGCGCCCAGGGATTTGCGCACCGCAGCAAACGAGCCTAACAGCCACGAACCGGGCTAGCGCAGCGGGGCAGCTGCAGCGCTGGCGGCGGCCTGCACCGGCTTGTAACCACACGAAGCGGCTCTGCGCATGGCCTCCAGCCCTTCCGCGTTGGACATCAGCGCGGTGGTCTTGTAATCGCGCAACGAGCCGCCCGCCGCAAACGCCAAGGCCATCGCCGCGGCGGATACGTTGTCCGGCATCTCGGTGATGACGATAACGTCGTACTCCCCGAACGCGAAGTAGGAGTGCAAGATCCGGCCGCCGAGTTTTTCGATGGGCCCGCGTACAGCGTCAAAACGGTCCTGCGGATGGGCGATCAACCGCGTCAGGGCTTCTGGTGTGTAGCTTGCCTGGGATAGAAAGAACGGCATGGAAGGCCTCCTTACGAAGCTGTAACTCCGGAGAGATTCCGAGGAGCGTGCGCACTATGCGCCGCGGATTCGTGGGCGTCAAGTGGCTGACGCAAGCGCAGGCCGTTGGACTGAGAGCCGCGAGCATCATAAGGAGATCCTCGAAGCGTGACATGGAGGCTCTTGTAGTACGCGTAGTACTTAGCATTGGAGGAAGCAAAAAATTACAAAATACCGCGCAAACGCTTCTGGCGAAAAGACTTACGCCTGCAAGTCTGGGAAAAGACGCGCGGATGGGAGAAAATGTAACGAAATGTTGTGGAAGCCCGGCCAGTTTTTCTGGGCGCAAACCCATTGAAAACAGTGGAGTTAAAAAATATTTACTACAAAATGAAGATTCCTCTTGACAAAATTTTATTTTCTGGTAGCATATCCCTTGTAGAAAAGTGCGCCCCGACTCAGTCGGGGCGTTTTGCTTTTATGGCGATTCTTCCTTGATGGTCTGAACGTCCAGAGCAAGCAAAGTCTTCCCGATTCGCATTCAAAACAAAAGAGTAATCGCTGAAACTGCGCAATTACGGAACGCTAAGTCTGCGGGGGAATTTTGTTCCTTCGCTTGCTCTCCTGGTGCTAAGGACGCCCTGTTCTCCACAGGCTTCCGCTAGCTGAAATAAAGAAATTTCCAGAATTCTTACGGCCACGCGCCGCGTCGAGCCTGCCACAGCAGGCAAGGAGCCTCCATGCCCGCTTATCAAAATACCACTCCGCCAATCTCGCTTTTCTCTGGTGACGTGGGATTTAGCTTCAACAACGAGGCATTCCCGGCAGCCAACACCGCCGGTTCGCAGTTTGCGCTTCCGAGCTTTACAGGCGTGCCTGACAGCGGTACCGCCGTTCGTTGGCAAACCATCTTCGGCACAGCGCCCACCGCAGTAAACATGGTGTTGCAAGGAGCCATGGCCGACGTGGATGCCGAATACCAGACCATCGACACGACAACGAACATTGCGGGCGAGGCGCGAACGGTTAGCGGCGCCCAGGCGAAATTCCTGCGGATTAAGTTTGTTTCGTCCACGGGCGGCGCTGGCTTGACAGCCAAGTTGATGGTTTAAGGCAAAAAGGGAGTAGAGGAGATAAAGGGAGAGAAGCGACGCAGCCCCGGCTGAGTGCTTCTGTCTTCCTTGGCCTGTTTTGCCTCTTTTGCTTCTTTTGCCTTCTCAAAGTCTCTTACTTCGTCTGCCTAGACTATTTCCTTTGTTTCGCCAGTTCGAGTCGAGATCTCAAACATGTCCCATATCAGCGGCGGACGCTGGTCGAAATCGATCTACGCGCGTGAACCTTTGCGCACCGCCGAGACGAGACTGTGGCGCGGCGTCCTCGAGCAAGCCTACGCGGACGCGGAATTATCGCTTGAGGTCGAATGCGACGATGAGCTGTTCATCGACCAGATTCGCGCGCGCCGCTTTCTTCGCGCGGACACGCCTGGCGAAAAAGAAGAGTTGCGGCTCGTTTGCGATTACGCCGAAGTTCCCTTCGATCGCGTCTTGACCTGGGCAAGAAAACACTACACGCCTGCAGCGCAGCAAGACTTGGAAGAGATAGAAGCAAAAGACGCAAAGGAAGTGGAGGAAATCGTAAAGGCGGTAAAGGATAGAGAAGCAATACCGCATTGCGGCATTTCCGAGTCCCTGGCTTCCTTTCCCTCGTTTACCTCTCTTACTTTCGTTTGCTAGCGGTTGGCGTCTCGCTCCTGATTTGAAAATCACTCATGACTCAGCAAAGAACTTCACGCAAAACAAACGGTCATCCCGGGCCCAACGGCCGACTCAACAGCCACGGCCCGGCGTATGCGCCTGCCCACGCGGCAGGCGGGGATGGGGGCGGGGCCCTGGGGTCAGCTTGCACAGACAGGCTCCGGGGCCAAGCTGCGGCTGACGACGCCGGCAGAGATCCCGTTGCACTTGCCGCAGCAGCTGCTGCGACAAACCTGCACACGCAGGCAGACACGGACTGCCAGGCGTACGCGGCTGCGGCGCCGCCCCTTCCCAACGAAGTTGCTCCGGCCCGTGGATCCCGTGGAAATCCCGCGGGCGAAACGACAGACGAACACGAAGAGGAGTTGCCTGAAGGCAAGTACCCGCTTCCCGACAATCCCGCGGAGTTTGTCGAAGAAATTCACCGCAAGGTGGATCTCACCGAAGTTTGGCACCGGCTGTTGCGCTCCAAAGACGAAAAAGTCAGGCAGCGCGCCATCGAAAAGCTCACCGGCATGCTTTACGAGGATGGCGCGTTGTCGGATAACGATCAGCAAATCATCTTCGATTTGCCCGGGCCCAAAAGAGATTGAAGGAAACAAAAACGTAAAGGAAATAAATGGGGTAAAGGAGAAGATGATAACTGTCGCAAGATTTTTCCCATCCTTTGCCTCCTTTACTTCCTTTACTTCAGATTCGAGGAAAAAATGGCAAACGCAAAACTGATTTTCATCGGTGAGGTCACGCAAGTCGCCGGCGTCGCCGCATTTGTGGCGGGAGTGGTGCTCAGCCTGCATCACTGGCCCGCGGCGGCTGCGTTGATCGGCGGAGGCGCCGCCTTTTACGTGGGGAAGAAGCTGCGCGCGCAGTAGTCAGCAGGACGCGGCAGCATACCGGGGCAACCGATGCGACGAAAACAGGGTCAATGGCTGAGCGAACGGCGCAAAATCAAAGAACGCCAACGCGCTACCAAGGGTTACGATCCGTTTCCGCGCCAAAAAGAATTTCACGACTCGCAGGCGAAGTATCGCCTGTTCGGCGGCGCGGCGGGACCTGGAAAGACAACCGCGTTGCTTTGGGAAGCCGTCCGTATAGCAACCACGGTGGACGGCTGCGACACACTGTTGCTGCGGCGAACTTATCCCGAGCTGGAGACTTCACTGCTCGCAGAGTTCCGGCGAAGAGTTCCACGCCCGATGTACAAGAGCTACAACGAGTCCAAGCATGTCATCACCTGGAAGAACGGTTCGACCACACGGTTCGGCTACTGCCGCAACGAGAACGACGTTTACCGCTACCAAGGCGCGGAGTTTTTGTTCATCGGCGTTGACGAGCTGACGCACTTCACGCTGAAGCAGTGGCAGTTTCTCACTTCCCGGAATCGCTGCCCGGCGAAGACCTACTCGCGCGGGAAATCCAAAGGGAAAAAGATCGTGCCCTGCATGGCGGGCGCGACCAATCCGGGCAACATCGGTCACGCCTGGGTGAAAGCGCTGTGGGTGGACAAAGTTCCACCCGCGGGTTTTGAACAAAGCGGATTGTACAATCCGCGCGATTATGAGTTCATTCAGGCGCGGCTCGATGACAACCCCATCTACGCGAACGATGCTGACTACCGGCGCACGCTTGAAGCGCTTCCGAAATATTTGAGGAAGCCGTTTCTCGAAGGCGATTGGAGCGTTTTTGCCGGCCAATACTTCGACATTTTCGATTACGGGCGGCACACCACGCGGCCTGAGGAGATTCACCTTGAGGCGTGGTGGCCGCGCTGGATTTCGATTGACTGGGGCTTCCAGCATCCGAGCGCCGTGTATTGGCACTGCGCAGTGCCGCCAGAAGCTTACAGCCGACAGCCCACAGCCGACAGCAGGCACAACGAAAGAGTTCGGGATTCCGAGACGGGTAGCTGTCAACTGCCGGCTGCTAACTCGCGAATCATCACTTACAGGGAATTCGTGCAGAACGGCCTTTCGCCGCGCATGCTGGGGCAAGCCATTGCCGAGCGCAGCGGCCGCGAACGCATCTACGAAGTGTTTCTCTCGCCCGATGCCTTTGCGCACCGGACCTCAGAAGCGTCGGTCGCCGAACAACTCAGCGACGTGCTTGTTGTCAACGGCCTGCCGCGCCCCACACCTGCCGATAACGACCGCGTGGGCGGCTGGCAATGGATGTACAGCCTGCTGCAATCGAATTCCTGGGTGATGACCGACAATTGTTCGGAGCTGATTCAATGTTTGCCGCACCTGGTACGCGATCAAGGACGCGACGCGGATATTTGCAAGGTGGATGGAGATGATCCCGCTGACGCCGCGCGATATGGCTTGGTTTCTGGGGCGAGGCTGGCGGGCTTAAACCGATCTGTCATTCCAGGCGAAGCGAGGAATCTCTCTTCACTCGCTCTGGGGACACCGCACTTTGTGCATGGCATGCCGCTCGACGAACAAATCGTGCGGCAAATCAGCGCCACGGATCCCACTTCGCGCGCGATTCATTCTCAGCGTCTCGAAAATGAAGCAAAGAAATTCTTTCGCCCGAAGCGTCTTCCGCGCCGCCGCTGGTGATTCAGTGGCACTTAGGGAGCTTCGGGGTCGAAACTGCGGCGAATCGCCGCTGAGACTTCGCGCATACGACTCGCCGAAAGGGAACGAGGCGTTCTTTCGATCAACTGGGATTTGGGCAAGGTCATGATGAAGTGACCGCGTAAACACGAGACGCCCGGCAAACCCGTTTCACCGGGAGGAAGCACTAGCGTGCTGGGAGCTTCAGCAATTCGCGACGCGAAGGGAACGGCAAGCACAGTGAACGCGTGGCCGCTAAGGTTCCTCGCGTCCAACGACACGATCAAAACCCAGTGACGCTGTTTAGCTCCTGGCTCGAGATAAGCTGTCCAGATTTCTCCACGGCGAGGGGCAACGTTGGGTGTGCAAGGGTTACTCGCCATCGAAATCCACCAGGGAAGCGACGCCGCCTGCCGCCAGTTCGAGTTTCTTCTCCTCTTCCAAGGCTTCTCCGGAGAGAGATTCGTAATACGCAGCGGTAGCGGCTTCGAGGCGCCGACGAGACTCCATACGTCGTACCACGGCTACGGCCCAGTCGATAGCATCCGCCAAGGATGATGCTTTCCCCTGGCGAATCAGGGACTTAAGAAAAGTATTAGTCTCCGGGGCTATGGTAGTGGAGATTTTCTGTCGGTTGGCCCGCGCCATACCCTGCCTCCTAGGTTTCAATATAGCATAGGTCATCCGACAAATGTCGGACACAATATCTTCCGGAATGGGGGCTAAATAATCGGTGCTCGATTTCTTTCAAGAGCTTCTCAGGGGCCGGTATATGCGGCTGCTCGAAGAAGAGGTAGCACGGGAGCGGGCAGAAAGCGAGCGCCTGCGCGCGGAGAATCGCGCGCTGACGAATTCGCTGCTGGGCACGGCGGGGTTTCCTCCGGTGGAGTTTCCCGAAGCGTGCAAGCCGCAGCCTTTGCCGCGTTTGCGCAAGCGCTCGTGGCACCAGATTCAAGCCTGGCGCGAGGCGGGCGCGGGGAAGCAGAACCACGAAGCAGAAAGTTGACGATCCAAAGAAAAGGGCGGGTCATGTGAGCCGCCCAAGGAACTTGTACTGGACACGACTGAAAACTGGAAGAAAGTTTAGCACAAACACGGAACAACAATGGACCCCTACCGCACAGCTGAAACTTGGACGGGCACGCCGGGCGCGATCGCCCCAGCCGACGGAAACTACGCTTCCTCTCCTGTCACCCCGAACGGAGCGCAGCGGAGTGAGGAATCCCTCTTCGCTTCTGAGGGTGAAAACCAAAGAGAGATTCCTCGCTTCACTCGGAATGACAGCAAAAACGACCTCGCAAGCGAGACCAAGGAAACGCAGGCCGACCGGGGCCCCAACAACGAGCGGCTCGAGGATGTGAAGCCAGAATTGGTGCACGCGCTGCGCGAGTTGGTGCGGCAATACCGCCAGGAGGGAATCGTCGCGCGGCGTCATGAAATCCGCCGCATTCGCCAGGCGCGCCTCTTCTGGCAAGGCCTGCAATATGCCTGGTGGAATCCCAACGACATGAACTGGCATTTGCCGTTCGAGCAGCGCTCGAGCGACGACCGCCAGCTCGAAGAGATGCCGCGCTACCAGTTCGTCACGAATTTTTACCAGGGCTTCGGGCTGTCGTTCATTGCCGTGCTCTCGCAAGACGTGCCAAGCGTTCGCTTCTATCCGCAATCCACGCAGTCGCTCGAAGACATTGCCGCCGCGCGCGCGGCCAGCGACGTGGCGCAGCTTGTCGAGCAGAACAATCATGTCGAGCAGCTGCTAACTTCGGTCGGCTATTTCCTTTGGACCGATGGCAAGCTTGGCGCGTACGTGCGTTACGTCGCCGACAGCCAGCGCTTTGGCTTCCATGAAGAAAATATCTTGGAGGCGCTCGAGATTCCGCTTGGCGAAGACGTTTACGCCTGCGCGCAATGCGGCAAGGAAATTGGGAAATCGAAATTCGAAAATCGAGACTCGGCCTCTCTTGAGGCGTCCAAGACGAATGAAGAACTCCGAGTTTCGGATTTCGATGGTGGATCTTCCACTAATCACGAGTCACCAGTCACGAGTCACGCCTTGTGCCCCGGCTGCGGCGCTGAATTTACGGACGCCAATCTTCGCAAGGCCGAGCGCGTCACCGTGCCGCGCGTTGCCGGCACGCGGCGCGTACCCAACGGCCAGGAAGTCATCTCCATCGCCGGCGGCCTCGAGCTGAACACGCCGGTATGGGCCAATGAGATGCACGAGTATCCCTATCTGCAATGGCAGGCGGAAGTGCATCGCGCCAAGTTGAAGGCCGCTTATCCGCACGTCGCCAACAAAATCGAATCCGCGCCGTCACAAGGCGCCGAGGACGTCTACGCGCGCGTGTCGCGCTTAAGCGTCGAGCAGGGCCTGCCGTCGATTCATCCTGGCGACGCGCTGATGAACCTGATCACCTTCGACCGCACCTGGCTGCGCCCGTGGGCGTTTTACGCCATCGAAGACGAATCTTTGCGCAACGAACTGCTCGCGATGTTCCCCGACGGCTGCTACGTCGCGTTTGCCGGCGACGTCTACTGCGAATCGCGCAGCGAATCCATGGACGATCACTGGCGCGTGCTGCATGCGCTGCCCGGCGACGGCCAGAACCGTCCGAGCGTCGGCGATTCGCTCGTTCAGGTGCAGGAGCGCTACAACGTTCTTTCCAACATGCAAGCGGAAACGTACGAGTACGGCATTCCGCCGATTTACGCCGATCCGCAAGTTTTGGATTTTGACGCGCTGTCGAATCAAGTGGCCGAGCCGGCCGCGCATTTCCCGGCGCGCGCGCGTCCAGGCCAGCCGCTCGCTGCCGGATTTTTCCAGCCCGCTCCCGCGCAAGTTCCGCCGGACATGATTCGCCATCAGCAGGATTTGATTGGCCCCGTGGCGCAATTCTTGACCGGGCTGTTTCCCGCAATTTTTGGCGGCAACATGGAAGACGTGAAGACCGCCAGCGGCTACGCGCTCGCGCGCGATCAAGCCATGGGCCGCCTCGGACTTGTCTGGCGCCGCACGAAACAGTTTTATGCGGACGTTTTGCTACTCGCCGTCGATTGCTTCCGCAAAAACCGTCCTGAGGATGTGGAGATTCCTTTGCTCGGATCGGATGGCGTGCTCGACGCGCGCACGATTCGCAGCGCCGACCTGAAGGGCAACGTTTGCGTGCATCCGGAAGCCGACGAGACGTTTCCTCGCCTCAAGTCCCAGCAGCGCGGCATCCTGCAGCAACTATTTGGGATCAATGATCCCGTGATTCAGCGCGCGCTCACCGAGCCCGCGAATCTCGGGTACATCAAAAATGTTCTCGGCCTCAGCGAAATGGTGATTCCCGGCGAGGATTCGCGCAACAAACAGTTGCGTGAGATCCAGCAGCTTCTCGCCAGCGCGCCGATAGTGCTTTCGATGCCTACGCCTCATCTCAGCGCGGCCTCCTCTGAGGTAGGAGTGCCGGCGACACTCGGGTCTCCCGATGGCAGCGCACATGACGGCGCCCAAACGGACGGGGCAAGCCCCGCACCTGCAAGCGCATCACTGGGGAGTGCTCTTCATCCGTCACCAGTCACGAGTCACCAGTCACCGGCTCTGGTGCTTCCCTCCGTCCCCGTCGACCAACTCCTCGACGATCACACCGTCGAATTCGAGGAGTGCAAGCGCTGGGCCAACTCTGAAGCCGGCCAATCCGCGCGCATGACCAATCCCGCGGGCTTCGCCAACGTCCGCGCGCACGCCGAAGCCCACCTCCGCGCGATGGCGGTTTTGGCCAAGCCGAGTTGAAATTTCCTACTGGATCGTCGCGTAACAAGAAGCAGGGACATGAAATGCACGAGTTTGTGGTCCTAGGGCTCGGGGCTGAGGCGCGAATTTATGGCTATGTGGCGACTTCTTCGCCAGAAGCGATTGAAGCTGCAATGCCATACATCCTGACCTGCGTGGAAAACTCCGAGCGAGATCCATGGCTCTTTCTCCTAGAGTTTCTTTTGGAGGGTGCCTTGGAAGTGTTGTTCGGCCTGATTGAGTTCTTTTGAGTTTTGTTGTTGGGCTAAAACGCAACAATTCGCCCCGAGAAATCGGGGCTTTTTGTTTTGAGGTAGGGAATGGATCAACAAGACGCAACGACGACTCCAGTGAACGGCGCGAG
>QHYL01000529.1 GCA_003224105.1 Acidobacteriota bacterium
GAAGCCCGCGATCGCACCGCGCACGTCGGGCATTCAAGACTATTTCGGCAGCGACTCTCTCGTTTTCTTCAAGTCGGGTGACGCACAGGACATGGCGCGAAGCATTGAATACGTGTTCTCTCATCCCGCGGAGGTCACTGAAATTGTCAAGCGAGGGCAAGAAGTCTTTCGGGAACATTCCTGGCAGAAAGAGAGACAGCGTCTTATCGGAGTGGTCTCCGGGCTTCTGGAAAAGGGAAACAAGAAAACTGACTTCACAAAAGAGGCAAGCCTCTAAGCCCTATGTTTAAAGACCTCCAAAAAGTTGTCGAGACCGTCGAAAGAGGCTTCTACGGCCGTCGCGTGTTGGTCGTGGGCGACCTAATGCTGGACCGATACTTGTGGGGCGCGGTCGAAAGAATCTCGCCGGAAGCGCCCGTTCCGGTAGTGCGGCTCGATCACAAAACGCATGTGGCTGGCGGCGCGGGAAACGTCGCAGTGAATCTGCGCGGGCTCGGCTGCGCGGTCTCTCTGGCGGGGATTGTGGGCGATGATGAAGATGGCCGCCAGCTTCTGGAACTCCTCCAGAATGTAAGCGTCGGCACGGCAGCAATTCTGGCCGCGCCGGGCCGACCCACCATTTGCAAGACGCGCATTCTCGGGGGCCGGCAGCAAATGCTTCGCGTCGATGTCGAAAAAGCCGGTGAACTTAGCTCAGAGCTGCAAGGCGCGCTTCTTGAAAGAATCGAAACGCAAATTTCGGGTTGTTCCGCGATCATCCTTTCTGACTACGGGAAAGGCTTGCTGAGCGCTTCCGTGTGCCAGGCCATCATTCGGCGAGGGCGCGAACTATCCATACCCACGTTTGTCGACCCCAAAGGCTTGCACTACGAGAAATACGCTGGATGCGACGCGATTTCCCCGAACCGGATGGAACTTGTAGCAGCAACTTCCACGGACCATAGCGACCTTGATCTGCTGCTGCAAAAAGGCGAGCAGCTCCGCAACCACCTTGGGATACAGAGTCTGGTTGTGACTCTCGGTGAGCTGGGAATCACATTGATTGAGTCTGGCTCGGTACAACGCTTTCCAGCACTGGCTCGCGAGGTCTTCGACGTATCCGGTGCGGGCGATACGGTCATCGCGACAACGGGCGCCGCTATTGCTGCCGGCCTCCCTCTTCACGAAGCTATCCGCCTCGCCAATGTGGCTGCAGGGATCGTGGTGGGGAAACTGGGAACGGTTCCTATTTCCAAAGACGAATTGATCGCGCGGCTCGCGTCGGACAGAGAGACGAGCCAGGGGGACAAGATTTGCTCCCAGGAATCGCTCATGAAGCGCGCCGCACAATGGCGTGTTTCTGGTCAGAAAATTGTTTTTACCAACGGATGCTTCGATTTGCTGCATGTCGGCCACCTCGCGCTCCTGGAGCAGGCCAAGCGCGAAGGAGACTGCCTGGTAGTCGCGCTTAATACAGATCGTTCCGTGCGCTCTCTGAAAGGCTCGGGCCGCCCGATCATTTCCGAGGATGCCCGGGCAAGGATTGTAGCTGCTCTGCCTTCCGTAGATGCTGTCGTGCTTTTTGACGAAGAGACCCCATTAGGCCTGATCCGGGCCATCAAGCCGAACGTTCTCGTCAAAGGCGGGGACTATTCCGAGGAAGAGGTCGTAGGCGCCAACGACATGAAGAGTTGGGGCGGCAAGGTCTCGCTGATCCCTCTCGTCGAAGGCTCCAGCACGACGGAAATCTTGAAGCGGGCGATTGCCTCTCTGGGGCCGGAGTCCCTGGGGCTGATTCAGTAAGAGAAAGCCATGGATCAACGCAGCGTTCTCCCATCCTATGTTTTGGTCACTCCGGCGCGCAACGAAGAAGCGTTTATCGAGAAAACGCTTGAGTCCATGATTCGCCAAACGGTGCTGCCCGCGAAATGGGTCATCGTGAACGATGGGTCAACCGACGCTACGGCAAGCATAGTCAGCCGTTACCTCGAGAAAAATCCGTGGATCAAACTGGTGAATCTTCCCCAGCGGCGCGAGCGCCATTTCGCCGCTAAAGTGCACGCCTTTAATGCCGGCCGGGAGCGACTGCAGAATGTCGGATACGAACTCATCGGCAACTTGGACGGCGATATTTCCTTCGACGCGGACCACTTCGGATTTCTTTTGGGAAAGCTAAAGGCCGACCCCAAGCTCGGTGTTGCTGGAACGATTTTCCGGGAAGAGAATTACAGCTCCGAAACCGACAGCTTTGAAGGCCAGAACCACGTTGCCGGGCAGTGCCAGTTATTCCGGCGAGAGTGCTTCGAGGAAATTGGCGGATATTGCCCAAATAAAGCCGGTGGCATTGACTGGATTGCCGTCACATCCGCGCGAATGAAGGGTTGGAAGACGACATCCTTCCGCGAAAAGTCGTTTTTCCACTATCGCCATCTGGGAACGGCGGAGCGGAACGTGTTTGCCGCGATGTTTTCGTACGGCGAAAAAGATTATTACCTTGGTGGCCACCCCCTCTGGGAGCTTTTCCGCCTCACCTATCGGATGGCCAAGCGGCCGTACTTCACTGGCGGGCTGGCGCTCGGGTTGGGATACGGATGGGCGATGCTGCGCAGGGCAAGAAGGCCCGTATCCAAAGAACTGATAAAGTTCCATCGCAAGGAACAGATGCGCAAGCTCAAGGGCATATTGAAAACCCTTTTAACGTTGAAGTCGGTCGACAACTTCAAAGCCCTTCCCGATTAGTCTTAATTCTTCTGCCGCCAGGTCTGCCTCATGGAAAAAACACAAATCGCGAAAGTGGAAGCGTCCGTGGCCCGCTTCACGAAATGGCTCGATCGCTACGGGGAAACCTCGTACGATCACCAAAGTTTCTATGCAAGCAAGTTTGGCCGCGCTGCAAAAGCCTTCTATTACCGCAAGCCTTTGTTCGGTACGCTCGCAGTCGCTCCGATGGTGTTCAGCGAAGCTTTTCTGCCTTCCGCGCGAAGGCTCTTCTGGAAACGCCAGCGGCTTCCCATTGCGGACGCGCATTACGCCATGGGCTATGCGTTTCTTGCGCAGATGCACAGCGGGGGCGAATATCACCAGCGCGCCGTCCATTTTCTTGAGGTACTCAAGGAGACCCGCTGCCGCGGCTACGAGGATTATTGCTGGGGATATCCTTTTCACTGGGAGACGAGAACCGGAACTTTCATGGAAGGCACGCCGCTCATCACTACGGTGCCTTACGTTTACGAAGCTTTTGCGCAGGTCTACGCGCTCGACAAAGACCCGAAGTGGCTGCCGATTCTTCGTTCCATCGCCGATCACGCACTTCATTGTTACTGGGAGAAAGAGACCGCGCCGAACGCCGCGAGTTGCGGTTACACTCCCGCGCCTGATGCGCCGTCGGGTGTTATCAACGCGAGCGCCTATCGAGCATGCCTCCTGACTCAGGCGGCTCATCATTTTTCAGATTCGCGGTATCGGGAAGCGGCAGAGCGCAATCTGAATTTCGTCCTTGCTTCGCAAAACCCGGATGGCTCCTGGTGCTATGCGCTTGATGGCGAACGCGATTTCGTCGACCATTTCCATACCTGCTTTGTCCTCAAGGCCCTCGCAAAAATCGAGCAACTTACAGGTTGTATGCCTTGCCGCTCTGCCATCGAGCGAGGCGTTGCCTACTACGTGAAACATCTGTTTGACGCAGACGGCCTGCCAATGCCGTTTTCGCGCCGCCCTCGGATGACCGTTTACCGCCACGAACTTTACGATTATGCAGAGTGCATCAACCTAGGAGTCCTTTTGCGCGGCCGCTTTCCGGAACTGGATAGCATCGTCAACGGTGTCGTGGCGGACGTGCTTACTCGGTGGCAACAATCCGATGGCTCTTTCCGGGCGCGCAAACTCCTTTTCGGCTGGGACAACGTGCCGATGCATCGTTGGGCACAATCCCAGTTGTTTCGCAGCCTCACCTTTTTGCTTGCCCGCGAAGCCAAGGCGCTCGACAACGGCAATGGCGCGGCCTTGCACCAACTCGTCGAATCAAAAGCAGTAAACTAGAAAACTCCTATGTGCGGCATTTGCGGACAATTTAACTTCGAAAGCCTGGCCCCCGTTCGGCGCTCGGACATCGAAGCGATGGCCGGCACGATCTCCCATCGCGGTCCGGACGATGAAGGATATTTCTTGGACGGCCCGCTGGGCTTCGGTTACCGCAGACTTTCGATCATCGATCTTTCCGGCGGACATCAGCCCATGTCGGATGCCGAAGAATCCGTTTGGGTGATTTTCAACGGCGAGATCTACAACTTCCACCAGCTCAAGCGCGAACTGGAACAGCACGGTCACGTCTTCCGCACCAAGTCTGACACCGAAGTCATCATCCACGGTTACAAGCAGTGGGGCGACGAGGTGCTCAATCGTTTGAACGGCATGTTTGGCCTGGCGATCTGGGAATTGCGCCAAAGGCGCCTGGTTCTTGCGCGCGATGCAATGGGAATCAAACTGCTTTACTACAAAATGGAGCAAGGCTCTTTGTATTTCGGGTCGGAAATGCGTCCCATCTGCGCGGCGATGCAAAACAAGCCCGAGATCGATCCGACTTCTTTGAATCTTTTTTTACGCTACCGCTACACCCCTTCGCCGTACACGATTCTTAAAGGCGTGCGCAAGCTCGCTCCCGGCACCAAGCTCGTTGCGCAGAACGGCTCTTGCGAGGTCACCCGCTGGTACAACTTCAAGCCCACGCCTTTTGCGCCTGCCAAGTCTCCCGACGAAGCTCGCGAAGAATTGCTTGAGCTTTACAAAGGCGCCATTCGCCGGCAGCTCATCAGTGACGTTCCCGTCGGCCTGCTTTTGAGCGGCGGCATCGATTCTTCGCTGCTCCTGGCGCTGATGAATCTCAGCGGCAAAGCCTGGCCGACATACACTGTCGGTTACGGCTCTTCTTTCGCCGACGATGAACTCTCGGATGCCGCGGAGACGGCTCACGCGCTCGGTTCGAATCACACCAGCGTCAGGCTCACGAAATCCGTCTTCGAGGAAACGCTTCCTAAGATTGTTGCTTCGCTGGAAGAGCCTATCGCCACTTCCTCGATTGTTCCCATGTACTTCGTGTGCCAAAGGGCGCGGCAAGACGTGAAAGTGGCCCTCGTCGGACAGGGCCCCGATGAATTGTTTGGTGGCTACCGGCGTCATCTTGGCGTCCGCTATGGCGGGCTGTGGGCGCGATTGCCGCAAGGGATGCGCACGGCTATTTCGTCGACCATCACCGCCCTGCCTCGCAACGAAACTCTCAAGCGCGGTGTCTATTCCCTGGCGATTCCGGACCGGCTTCGGCGCTATCAGCATGTTCTGTCCCTCTTGCCCGCCGGCCAGGTTGACGGTTTATTCCGGGACGGCTTGCTTTCGGCAAACTCTGGAGACTCTATCCTCGAATGCTGGTCGGATCTGACGAATCTGATGGACTCCACCGACGAATTGGGCGGTCTCCAGTTTCTTGAGGTACGCTCTACGCTTCCCGACGAGCTGCTCATGTATGCCGACAAGCTTTCGATGGCGCATGGCCTCGAGCTGCGAGTCCCGTACATCGACAAGGAGATTGTCGAATACGTCGAAAGATTGCCCGCCAACTTGAAGGTGCGCAACGGCTCGCGCAAGTGGCTTCACCGCCGAGTTTGCCGGAGTTTTCTCCCCGAAGCTGTTCTCAAGCGTCCGAAGCGCGGTTTCGCGGTCAACGTGGTGGATAGTTGGTTCCGCGGTGCCATGGACGGCAGGATGGCTCAGACGTTTCATGACCGCGGCTCGAAAATTTACCAATACCTTCGTCCGGATGCTGTCAGCGTGCTGTTTGAGCAACACAACTCGGGCCGGCAGGACAATCACAAGATTTTGTTCAGCCTGGTCGTCTTCGAGGAGTGGCTTCGCACTCTCGAAGAACCGGTTGCCGTGCCGCGCTGAAAAACGTTTCGGAACCTTGCGATGCCTTCTTCTCTAGCCTTGCTGCTCTGGTTTGTCTGTGTTGTCGTCCTGCTGCGTTTCGATCCTGCGCGAGATTCGCGCATATCGCTTGCTTTGTGGGTGCCGCTTGTGTGGGTGTTTATCGTCGCCACGCGTCTGCCTTCTCAATGGCTTGGCGGCGGCCAGATCGAGACGGTTTCTCAAGCGCTCGAGGAAGGCAACTCCCTAGACCGCGCCGTCTTTGCCTCTTTGATCGTGCTTTCACTCGTTATTCTGCTCATGCGCTCGTTCAACTGGGGCAGCTTCGTTGCGCGCAACTTTTTTCTTGCAGCTTTTCTTCTTTTTGCTCTCACGAGCATCATGTGGTCAGACTTTCCGTTTGTGGCCTTCAAGCGCTGGTTTCGGGATCTCGGCAACTACCTTATGATCCTCGTCGCACTTTCTGACCCGCAACCACTGGAGGCCGTTCGCACGCTGCTTCGCCG
>QHYL01000518.1 GCA_003224105.1 Acidobacteriota bacterium
CAGCCGCGCGCCGCGGTCCAGCATCCAGTGCCAAGCCGTGTGCGCCACAATTGCGGAGAGGATGATAGTTCCCATGCGTTCGGCGACAGCGTAGCGGAAAAAAAGCTGCAGCACGGGAATGAGCAGAATCAGGACGAAAAGCTGGCCCAGTTCGACGCCAATGTTGAACGAAAGCAGCGACGTGAGAAGGTGCGACCCGGCGAATTGCAGAGATTGCCGTAGCGCGAACGAAAAGCCGAACCCGTGCACCAACCCGAAGCCAAAGGCGATCATCCAACGCCGCTGCACGGTGCCGGCTCCAACAATATTTTCCAGCGCCATGTACACGATAGAGGCGGCGATGAGCACTTCGATGAGCGGCGGGAACCACAGAAAATCGGGCGCGAAGTTGTATGCAGAAGCGATCAGCGTAATGGAATGCGCCAAGGTGAACGCAGTGACCACCGGTACGAGCGCACGCAAGCGCCGGAATGGAATCACCAGGCAGAAGAGAAAAAGCAGATGGTCCGTGCCATCGAGGATATGAAGAAAACCGAGGTCCACAAAACGCAGCGCCGCTTGATGCCATCGCGGATCGAGCCGCACCAAACCGGGGTCGCCGTCAAATTCAAACGCGCGCACTTCGCCGCCCGGAGGAACGAGCCGTAGAACGGTAATGACGCGCAAGCCCAGGCGCGCAAACCGCGGCTGAATCGAAAAACGCGCGCGCTCCGACTGAATCGGAGAATCAAACAACACGTCCAGCAGCGTCTGGTCCCAAATCACGTCCGTGGAATCGGGCAACGGCGGCCCGGTTATGTGCGCGAGCGCCGTTTCGTAAGAAGCGAAGGAGAAATCCGAAGGAAGCGAGATGCGCGTCGCCATGACTTGCGGATTCGGCAGAAGCGCGTCGCCTTCATAGGTCTCGAAGAATCCGGCGATCCACAATTTCGCCGCGCCGGGAAGCAATGGCGCGGTGCGCTGGAAATCAAGATAACCGGGTCCGCGCTGCGGAAAGAGGATGTCCCGCATCGCCTTGAGCGGAACGCGCACCAGAATATGCAGATGCTGGCCCTCCGGTTTGACGAACATCTGCACGGTTACGTCGTTTGGAATGTCGTGGGCGCGCGCCACACACGGCAAAACGAAAAGCACCGCGGCGAAGAGCAAGCGATAGATTCGAAACCTGCAAAGCACGAATGGTTTCCCCTATTTTGCAGCGTATCCCGCCGGCAAAACCTTGTGCGGGTCCACGCGCACGACCAAATAAACGATCTGATCGGAAGTAATTTCGCTGAACCAGTGCGGCGTGTTCGGCGGAATAATGACCACGTCGCCGGGTCCGATTTTCCGGCTTACGCCGTTCTGGATGGGCCCGCCGCGCGTGCTCGGACCGTTCAGCACTGTGACGACAGGATGATCCGCCGGAAATTCCGCAAGATTATCCATCGAGCCGCCAGTAACCAGCGTCGCGTTGCCTTCTATCACGTGATAAATCTCGGTGATCTGGCTGTGTTCGATGCCTCCGCCCGCCTGCGCACCCGACGTCTTCGCGCGATGCACCACGCCCACGCCAACGTTGTATTCGCCATTGACGCTCACCACGCGAATGGCTTGGTCGCTGATGCGCTCGGAAGCTGTCTTTTGCACCAACGCCTGAATCTCCGCGCTGCTGACATCCGTGGCTGTTCCACGAGGCAAGTGCGGCGTGACGGCTGGCGTCCCTTGCGTTTGCGCACGGTATCTCCCGGGAAGCAGGAGCGCGAAAGCGATCGCGACAAAGCCGAATAGAATTTTCTTCATGACTCCTCCTGCCGGAAACGTATCCCAGTAAAAACCTATTTGCTCGAAGCAGGCCACACGACGCCCTGATCTTTCTTCGTCACCGAAGCCATGCCTTTGTAAACAAACTTCTGCACCCGCTGCCCTCGGTAAGTCTCCGTCGTGAAAATGTTCCCTTTCGAGTCCGTCGCAATGCTGTGCACCGCATAAAACTGCCCGGGCTGGCGTCCGCCATCACCGAAGGTCGTCAGGATTTCCAGCGTGTCGCGCAGCATAATGTAAACTTTTTCGTTGGAACCGTCGGCCAGGAAAATGTATTTCTGCTGAGGATCCTTCGAGAACGCGATGTCCCACGCCGACCCGTCACCCAAAGTTCTCTTCGCGATGATCGCTTCCTTCACGAACGTTCCATCCTTCTTGAACACTTGAATGCGGTCGTTGGCGCGGTCACAAACATAGAGCAGTCCATCATTGGCCAGTTCGGCGCAATGCACCGGATTCCGGAACTGCTGTGCGGGCGGCGCATCCGGATTGTACGGCCCAAGGTCCGTATCGTCGGGCTTGTTGCCGTACGCGCCCCAGTGGCGTTTGTACTTTCCGGTCTCGGCGTCGTAGACAATCACGCGATGGTTGCCGTAGCCGTCCGCGACATAAAGCTCGTCGGTGGCCTTGTCCACGAACATTTTCGCCGCGCCTTTCAGGTTCTCGGTGTCATTGCTGCCCTGGCTCTTCATAGGATGGCCGATCTGCATCAGGAACTTTCCGTCCTGCGTGAATTTGAGCACTTGGTTGTCGTGGAATTGCGCTTTGTCTTTGCCGCGGCTGTTGCCGCCAATCCACACGTTGCCCTTGTAATCCACGGTAATGCCGTGATTCGAGTCGGGCCAGTCATAGCCTTGGCCCGGTCCGCCCCAATGACCGATCAGGTTGCCTTCTTCGTCGAACTCGAGAACCGGCGGCGCGGGCACGCAGCATTCCGCGGCAGGTGGCTTCGCCGTGGCATAAATCTCCATCGGCTCGAAGGTATTCGTTCGGTGCACGATCCAGATGTGATCCTGCGCATCCACCGACACGCCGATCGACATGCCTTGCACCCAATGATTGGGAAGCGGCTTCGGCCACAAGGGATCCACTTCAAAGCGCGGCGCCTGCACGCCCGTCGCTTCCGCCGCCGCTCTTTTCTGCAATAGGACCGAACTGGCGGTAAGCACCGCGAGGAGCGCCAGAAAAATGCCTCCGATGTAGAAGTTCCGTTTCATGTTCTCCTCCTCTGTTTCTTCGGGCTACCGCCGCCTAACGAGAAATGAGCGGCACATGCAAATAGTGAAGCAGGAATCCCGTACCCCCACGAGCAGCTGCCGGCAAAATGGTTTTCTTTTTACTTACTCGAAACTTCGGACTTAGTACTCGCAACTCGTCTCATTGGGCCAGGCGGAGATTCTAAAGTATTTCGAGAGATTCACAAGCACTTAGGTGCGCAGCCAGGGCCAAGGGTGTTGCCCGATGCCTTCCGCGGC
>QHYL01000519.1 GCA_003224105.1 Acidobacteriota bacterium
GGCCACTCCATAAACGGTTTCCCTGTTCAGGCCCGGTTCCGTCTCCTGTAAACTGAATGATTACATTGTTGTCGGGCGTCTGAATCAGCTTGTGCAAACACCCGTCGTTCACGTTGTTAATCACGCCCCTGCAACTCGTGGTGTATACCGCGCCTTTGCGGTTCGTCACCAAGTCGTATACGAACACATTCTCGGGGCTCGACCCACTGTTGTCTCCTCCGATGACCACGACATGTGCTCCGTCCTGAGAGACGTCCGTTTCATCCATAAAATTGATGGCCGCATATTCGGTAAACTGGTGCACTACGGCGTTGGCCACCGACGCGCCACTGATCGTCCCCTTCATCAGTGAGTTCCCTGTGGTGTAATAGAACACGGCGGGATTCGTGGCGTCCCACAAGAACCACCCGTCGTTATACCCCGTGGGCATATTGGAGATGGGCACCACAATGTTTCCCTTCAGGTCGGTCACATACCGCCGGCCAAAGCCATCCGTTAACAAAAGGTAGCTGTCGTCGGCGTTGAACGGCGACACGGTTGAGTATCCATGGCTGATCGGCAGGTAGAAGGATCCCGACCAGGAATCCTTCGAGGCGTCACTCACTCGCGTCACGGTGCATCCGAACGTCGGGTCTACATAACTCTTTCCCTTCCCAGGCGGTACAAACGTCTCCCAATCCGTCGGCACATGATTACTCGTGTTTCCCGATATCCCGCATGAGGGAGCGCCCTGTGGAACCGGTGGCTGATTTATCCCGCTCCCTTTCAGCGAGATTGTCGAAGGCGAGTTCGTGGCATTGCTCGCGACGGAGACACTTCCGCTGGCGCTTCCCGTTGCTGCCGGCGTGAATACGACGTTCAGAGTGGCAAACTGGCCGGGCGCGATAGTAGTGTTTGAGCTAACGCCTGTAGCCGAGTAATCTCCCCCGCTGGTCGTCACCCCCGAAACGGTCACGTTCGAATTACCAGAGTTTTTCAGCATGACGCCCAGCGAACTGCTGACACCCACAACCACATTTCCAAAATTCACATTGTTGGGCATCACCGTCAGTTGGGCGAATGGAGCCACCCCCGTGCCAGCCAGAGTGACCGCTGTGGGAGAGTTATTTGCATCGCTCGTCACCGTTAGAGTTCCGGAGGAGCCGCCTGAAGAGGATGGCGCAAAGCGAATCTGTAGAGTTACGCTCTGGCCGGCAGCGATGGAAGAAAGGGGGATCCCTTTGGTTATGGAAAACGCTGAGCCGGAAACACTCGTTTGGGAAACGGTGACCGCGGCGGTTCCGCCGTTCTTCAAAGTCACACTCTGGGTTGCGGTTGCCCCGACGGAGACATTCCCAAAACTAAGGCTGGCTGGGCTTGCCGAAAGAGTCTTTGAGCCGGAAGTGGACTGCGTATTTGCAGTCGTGTATCCGCCGCAACCGGATAAGCCGACGCCTGCCAGGAAAAGAGCGACCGACAGAATAGACAGGACTTGGCAGCGTGAACACAAAAGTGTGTGATTTGACCGGGAAGGTGCAAGTCCCGTTTCTTTGATTTCCATTATCTTCCCAAACATTCGAAGCAGCATTGAGGGCTAACTAGGCTGCCGCTGTGGTCCCCAACTCCCGCACTGGCGCTACGCCACCCACGGTAATGAGAAAGATGGCGACAAACTACTGCCGGGAAGTTCAGTCTTAGGTCAGGTACGGGTATTGTCCCCTGTAGGTGCTTTGCTTACAGTGATTTACCTAACAGCGAGGACAGGAAATCCCAAAGGAAAGCGGCAGAGTTAGGAAAAATGACTCTTCAGGGATCGAGTTCGCGAAAGATGAGGTTGACACAGAGAGATTAGGGGGCGCTAAGGATCAGCTTTTCGGGACGTTTGGGGGTCAAGCCGGCAAAGTAAGGCTCCGAGAGTTCCACCACGATACAGCAATGCCCCAAGCGCGGTGCCTAGAGTATTCGTAAAAATATCAGTCGTGCCGGAATCTCGCATCGGGATGTACCACTGCAGAACCTCGATTGTTAGGCTGAAGAAAGTTCCTAGAACAACCGTTGCGACTACGGTCTTTCGGCTTGGCTGCCCCGAAGAAAAGAACATGCAAAAGAAGAACCCGAAAGGAATAAATCCAGCAATATTGATGAAGACTTCTCGAAGATAGGCAAAGTTAGGGTAAAACTCATTCCATGGCGCCTTCAAGAGGGGCTTGTAAGGAATACGAAAGCTATCTGGAATAGTGAGGTCGGGCCCGGAAGCAATTTGATTATGCACAATGTGTCCGGTCCGCTCCCCGAACGTGTATAGCGCAACGGGCCGGCTGTTTTCAACGACCTCGGACCTTCCGTCTAGCCAGGCCCGATAATGCTCCGATACCTGGGAGGGCGTGAGCTCTTGGCCGAACAAAGCAAGTCCCAGCAGCTTGCCACGCCAAGTGTCGTACACGGTGGGAGAGGTGCCCACAATAAGCTGGCCAGACAAATCCTTTTGGGTAATCTTGAAGACGGGAGACCTCTCTGTGGGAATTCCATCCAGGTAAACCGTCGTGCCGCCTGTGCCCGAACTCATTGCGATAAACTGGCGTTTGTTGGGGTGAAATGCGTTTGAAACCCACAACCACGTCATCCCAACATGATGGCTTGAGCCAAAGGGTTGCTGAAGAATGAGCAAGTAACTCCCCCCTTGCCGAAGACGAAGTTGCTCCGGGTTTTCAGGAGAGGAGATTGCCAGCAGGGCCCTGTCATGCTTTTCTTGAGAGGACTCTAGCCATATTTCCAAGCTAGTTCCCCGTTGCGTCTCGGGATTCGGGAAGTGAAATCGTTTGGAACTCAAAAGGATTCCGCCGCCGCTGAACTGGACGCCATTTTCGCCACTCATCCAAGCGACATGGTTCGCAGGGTGGGGATTAAAGGGCCAAAACGCAGCAACGATCATCACCCACAAAATGCCAAAGCATACGGCAGCTAGGGTCTTTCTTTCGTGTATCGCTCGAAACGCAGATAGGCGCATTGGCTAGAGACGCTGTACACGGACAGGATAATCCAATGTAACTAAAGTCCGTATGAAACTGACAGTGCTAGTGCAAGAGAAATCTAAAACTCATTAGCCCCTTTCGGAGGAGTGCGGCGCTTGCAGAGCCAGACGTTCCGCCGGAATCCCCGTTAGCGGTATCCCAAGCTTTTCGAGTGAGTTGCTCAATGGTCGTCAGCTTTTTCTTCGCCAGCGTTTTATTCACCGCAGGAAGTTCCCTGGCAACGAGGCTGTCGAATTCTGTCTCCACATCTCCCAACTCCTTCTTCAGCGAGTCGATACGCGCCATCTGATAATCGGCCGGACGGCCTTCGTAGAAGACAAAGTCCGCGTAGAGGCCAGTGGTCTTTTCGCGGATGTGCTCTTCCCCGGTAATGGCGCCGCCTTCTTTCGTAGCCACAATTTTCTT
>QHYL01000520.1 GCA_003224105.1 Acidobacteriota bacterium
AGCCACGTTCGCAGTGGTAGCCAGCGGCACGACTCCTTTGACCTATCAATGGAGAAAGAACGGGACGGCCATCAGCGGTGCGACTTCGTCGTCTTATACGACAGCGGCGACCACCAGTTCGGATAACGGAGCTCAGTTCACCGTGGTGGTCAGCAACGTGGCGGGCAATGTCACCAGCAACGCAGCGACACTCACGGTGAACGCAAGCACCACCACGCCCCAGTTCGGGCACGTGGCCATCGTAGTCGAGGAAAACACAAATTACTCCAGCGTGGTGGGGACGACAGCCATGCCGTACCTGAATAGCTTGATGAGCCAACACGGTCTGGCCACGCAGTACTACGCAAACAGCCACCCCTCGATCGGCAACTACTTTATGTTGGCGACCGGGCAAATCCTGACGACGGACGACGCGCAGACCCCATCGACCTTTCCAGTGTCGGCGGACAACATTGCTCTGGAAGTACAGCGTGCCGGAAAGACATGGAAGGATTACCGCGAGCTGACCGGGACCTATTATGTTCGTCATGATCCTTTGGCCTACATGACCAACATCAATTCCGCGAACTTGGTGTCCTTCACGCAATTTGCTACCGACCTATCGAACGGGACCTTGCCCAACCTCATTTGGATCGTGCCAAACGGATGCAACGCTGCGCACGACTGCTCGCTCTCGACGGCAGACTCCTGGTTGCAGACCAACATTGATCCGCTGATTAAGAACGCAGTGTTCCAAAAGGACGGATTATTGATCGTGTTGTTCGATGAATCAGCCAATGACAATACCAACGGGGGTGGCCGCGTTGTCGCGACCTTCATCAGCCCGGCATTTTCCATCGCTGCTTATCAATCTACGACGTTCTATCAACATGAGAGCACTCTTCGCCTGATGCTGGAAGGCCTGGGCATCCACACGCTTCCAGGGGGCTCGGCCACTGCGCCGGCGATGTGGGAGTTCTTTGATCCGCCAGCTAGCCTCCC
>QHYL01000521.1 GCA_003224105.1 Acidobacteriota bacterium
GCCTGCTGACGGCCCAGCAGAACCTGTCCATTTCCACTGCGGCCGGCACGGCCTGCG
The DNA here is from genome assembly GCA_003224105.1 of Acidobacteriota bacterium. Classification (GTDB taxonomy): domain Bacteria; phylum Acidobacteriota; class Terriglobia; order Acidiferrales; family UBA7541; genus Acidiferrum. The sequence continues at coordinate 58 of QHYL01000521.1, forward strand.
CGCCTACCGGGAGTGGGGTTTGCTACTACGTTTCTCCGACGGGCGCGGATTCCAATTCTGGGACCAGCACCGCTCCGTTCCTGACCATTCAGCATGCGGCCAATGTGGTGAACCCTGGAGACATGGTGATTGTGCGCGATGGGACGTACAACAATGCGGCGGTTTCCGGGGTGGGGAGCAAGCTGATCGTGATGAGCCGGGGAGGGTCGGCGGCGAACCATGTGGTGTTCATGGCGGAGCACAAATGGGGAGCGAGGGTCGATGGGTTAAACAACACAACGGCTTCTGGATGGGCCTTCGCTGCGAATTACATTGACGTAAGGGATTTCGAGTGCGAGGGATTCAGCGACTCGTGCCTGGACAACTACAACGGGGGTTCCTCCAGCGGTGGGCAGTTCATAAGCATCGCGGGGAACAATATCCACGATGTGGGCCGCTACTGCACCACCACCACCAACGGCCGCGTCGGCATCTTTGTCAGCAACGATAATGTGACCATCGAGGGGAATCAGATTCACGACATTGGGCGCGGGGCGCCAGGAGAAGTACTCTCCGGCGTCACGTGCATCGATTCGGTAAACACTCTTCATTATCAGAACAACGACCACGGGATTTACGTGGACGCGGGGTTCACCAGTGCGAACAACCTGACCATCAAGAACAACGTTTTCTATCGCAACGAGCGCGGCTGGAGCATTCAGATCTATCCGGCGGCGGTGAGCAATCTGCGGGTTCTTAATAACACATTTCTGTGCGCCAACCCCTACCGGAATGGGCACATCACTTTAGGGGCAATGGTATCGAACTCAGCCATCGAGAACAATATTTCCTGGCAGCCCACGGCAGGTTTCCTGGATTATTCCAATCCTTCTGGATACTCGAACCTGAGTGTGGCCAACAACCTGACATACCAAGGTACGGTAGGAGCGGAGGCTACGCTAGGGGGGATCAGTCTCTCAGGTAATCTGGACAATATCGATCCGAGACTGGTGTCGGCGCCAAGTTGTACGGTGGACGCGGCATCCATCCCGGATGCCCATTTGCCGTTAGGCAGTCCGGCCATCGACATGGGGCTGACGCTTGCCGACGCTCCAATAGACTACGCGGGCACGCCGCGCCCTCAGGGAATTAAATTTGATATCGGCGCTTTCGAGTATCATCCCTGAGCGATGGAAAGCGGTCTTGAGAACCTAGAGTGAAAGTGGGCAATCCTAAAGGATCGAAGATTTGGGGAGTTTATGGAGATGATTTGTACTCGTAAGCTCCCAAACTGGGTCGAGAGGGTCGCCTTACCCCGTCCATGTCGACACTCTCTCCGTCGACCGAGAGAGCGGCATTGATTGCGGGACTGCCTGGGCCCAGGCGGTAATCGCCACCTGGAAAGTTCACAAAGCGCGGATCTTCAACCATTAAACGTCGAACTACGTTACCTCTTCCACTTAAAGTTGATGTGTCCACTCCGTTTAAGTTGTTCTTCCGGCACCAGGCAATATTCGTGTCTATGACATTGTTGCTCGCGTCGTCGGCTAATCGTATCTGCCCGTTGTTGGTCTGCTGGCTGTTCATGGAAACGATGTTGTTTGCAAATACGTTTCCGTCGGCCCCCTTTCCGATGAGGACGCCGCTGTTCATCGCCTTGACGATCGTGTTCTCAACGACAGTCAGGCCGGTTATCTTGCCGGAGCCCGCGAAAAGCTGCAGATTCGCGGCTCGGTTATGCTCGAGCAGGCAGTTGGCAATCCGATTGGTCCCGCTGCTGGCGGCCCAATAGATGCCCTGGTCCACATTTATCGGATGCTGGCCCAGCGCATCTGTCTCCATGTCAAACCTTCCGTTATCATGGACGTAGCAGCTTAGGATCTGTACATCGCTAACATCACTCACGTAGAGCCCCGCGTGGTAATCGTTATTTCGAATTTCAACATGATCCAAAACGACGTTGTGGCATTTATCTAACCAAACTTGAGAAGCTCCCTTTCCTTTTACTCCGCCCGCATCGGATCCTAACGGGCCCTGAAAGATCAAGCCGCCTGACGGGGGAGTTCCTCGGAGCTTCAAATGATTTCCTCTGACGACTACCAGCCCAAGCACGATGGCAGTTTCCCCAGGATAATTTTGGATGACGATAGGGTTGCCAGGCTCACCAGAGCGCAGCATAGTCTGCCTGTAACTTGGAGTGTCGTAGGCACCAGAGGGCTCGTAAGTCCCACCGCGCAAACACGCGACCTGTCCATCTGCGAGCGTGTCAAAGGCCTTTTGCAAATGTTTCCACGGAGCTTGGATGGGGATCGGCCTTCCAAATCCTAAATTGCTAAGCAATTTTTCTGGCTAGCACGATGATCCACCCGCGCAGCGCAGGAAACTTCCTTTCAATGGTTCTTTCAAACAGTACCCCCGCCAAAAAACTAGGCGCGCTGAACCTTAAATAACCGGGCGGTATGCTGTGATGTTCGATTTCACAGGTGAAGCCGCAGCTGTGCAACTGCCCGGCAATCGTTCTGTCGTCGTTGAGCCGGTAAAAGGTAGGAAATACTTCTTCTTCCGTTCGGCCGGACCCGAAACGGCGTACGTAGAATTCGTGGAACCAGTGCGGTGTTATCTGAGCGGCCAGCATCGGGTAGTAGTAGCGGCTTGGCGTCTGAAAGAGCAAGAGCCCCCCGGGTTTGAGAACTCTCCTGATTTCCCGGTTGCAGGCGAGGGGGAACTCAAAATGTTCTGCAACGAAACAGTGAAAAACAAGGTCGAAAGACTCCTCCGCGAAAGGCAATGAATCCGCCTTGCATTGGTAAGCCTCGTCCAAATAGGGATTGGTGAGAACGCTCGCGGCCGGATCAATACCGACATAGCGAGCTACCTTGCCGCGCATCGCGATGTGGTTCTGGCGGCCTCTTCCAGAACCCGCTCCAATTTCCAGCACATGATCGCTCGCATGAATATGCTGAAACAGGAGTTCAGGAAACCGGCAGGGATAATGGCCCGGGTAAAAACGCGCCCACAACCTTTGTAACGAAGGTGACAGTTTTTCCTCAAAGACCCTGCTGTCTGTGCCTATGTTTGCCATTGGCCCAAGCTCTTTTCAAGAAAGCAACT
>QHYL01000522.1 GCA_003224105.1 Acidobacteriota bacterium
AGTCCTCTGTGGTGCGCCGAGGCGACAACCATCCCCAAATCCGCGATGCAATCAGCCAAAGCCACGCCAACATTTCCTCACCTCAACTTCCGACCCATTAATCATCTGCCACTGTTTGTTTCCGCTTCCGGCTCAACCAAGAACCAACAACTAATAACTCCACTCCAGCCTCTGATTCTGATTCGCTCGTCACTCGCCACTTTCCTTTCACTCATATCGCAGCGCCACCATTGGGTCGACTCGCATCGCCCGCCGCGCCGGGAAATAGCTAGCGGCCAGCGCAACGAGCGCGAGAAGCGCAAACACAATCGTGAGGGTCAACGGGTCAAACACGCTCACGCCATAGAGCAACCCGTTGTGCTCATGCGGTACAAGGTAAAGGCGGCTTCCCGCAATGCGGCCCAAAGCCAACGAGATAGCCACGCCCGCTGCCAGCCCGGCAAGGCTCAAGACGCCAGCTTTGCGCAGAGTAAGCCCGTAGATTCCTTCTGGGCTCGCTCCTAATGCCATGCGGATGCCGAACTCCTGCGTGCGTTGTTCCACGGAATAGGAAATTGCGCCGTAAATTCCCACGGACGCGAGAAGGACTGCAAAGCCCGCAAAACTACCAATCAAAAGCAGATTGAACCGGTCTCCACGGAGCGCGTCGGCCACTCGCTTCTCCATCGAAGCAATGTTGTAGAGAGGCAGGTCCTTGTCCAAAGCGCTCACTTCTTTCCGTACGGAGTCCAAAATTCCAGCGCCAGGGTTAGGCGTCGAAAGAACCAGGTACATAGCCGGATCAGGATCTTGCAAGAAAGGAAAATAGATGCTGTCATGATCGCCCTCGTTCAAGCCGACTTCCTTGGCGTTTGCTGCCACACCCACAATCTGGACGCGTCCAACGGGCCTGCCTTCCCCCCAGCCACCTGTGATTTCCAACTCTCTTCCGACAGGCTCTTCGCCTCGAAAGTGATGACGCACGAGGTTCTCATTGACGATGGCAACCCGGGGCGCTCCCAAGGAATCCTTTTCGTCAAAACCGCGCCCCTCGAGTAGCTGTATCTTCATCAGGCGGAAATAACCTGCCGTCACAACATGATTTGCCGCAAGTGGTTCTTCTCCAAGCGCGGCCTCAGAACGTCCCTTGATCACAAAGCGAACGCTTGGGCCACCGGCGAACGGAACCGCATTTGCGGCCACCGCCCCATGTACTCCCGGCAATCCGCGCACCCGCTCCAACAAGCTTTGATAGAAGAGGGTCACTTTTTCAGGTGAAGCATATTGCTCCCCTCTTAACGCCATTCTCACGGAAAGAAGATTGTGAGGATCGAAACCCAGAGAGGCGCGTTCCAGCCTTAGGAAACTGTTGACAAACAGGCCTGCTCCAAAAAGCAAGACCAGAGCGATCGCCACTTGTGCGCCCACGAGAGTGTTCCGCACTCTCGCTTGCCTCGAGCCCCCGGCAATGCCGCGCCCACTCTCTTTCAGATAGGAATTTGGGTCAACTTTGGACGCAAACGACGCCGGAATAAGTCCAAACAAGATTGTCGTTGCAAATGACAACAAAATTGCAAAAGCAAATACCCCGCCATCTAACCGAATGTACGCAGCTCGTGGCAGATCTTCCTGCGGGAGCACTCCCGTGAAAACACTGACGCTCCAACTTGCCAGCAGCGTGCCAACTGCGCCAGCGAAAAGCGCTATCAAAAGACTCTCCACAAGGAGCTGCCGCACCAGCACCCGGCGTGCCGCCCCCAGCACCGTTCGAACCGCAAATTCCCGCTGTCTCGTAAGTCCCCGCGAAAGCAGCAGATTTGCCACATTGGTGCAGGCAATCAGGAAAAGCAGTCCTACAGCCCCAAGGAAAAAGAACAGCAAACTGGTCGCGGTTGGATTCGCCGTGTAAGACTCTCGCAGGTTTTGCACGCGTACACGCCAGTCGCCGTCTTCCTTTGGGTACTGCCGCGCCAGGCGCTCGGTGATCGCCGTCATCTCGCTGTTAGCGCGGGAGAGATTCACGTCAGGTTTCAGACGCCCAACGACTCCTAAGGTGCGGTCCGCTCGATTTGTCGTCGCCTTCACGTCGAGAGTGAGAGGAATGAATAGGTCGGGATCTCTGCCAAGGAATTCCAGGTGAAAAGCGCTTGACCACACGCCGGCAACGGCATACGGCTCGCCGTCGAGCGTTACAGCCTTTCCGACGAGAGTTGGATCGGAATGGAAGCGTCTTTCCCAAAGGGAATGACTGATCAGCGCAACTCGATTTTTTCCTGCCTGGCCTTCCTCTGGAAGAAAAGCTCGGCCAAGCGTGGGCCTGACTTGCAGGGCGTCAAAGAAGTTAGCTGAAACCGGGATCACGAAAACGCTTTCCGCGTCCCCGTTGCCTGTGAGCGTGTCGTGGCCTCCCCAATCAAAAGCCGCGAGTTGCTCAAAGGCGGTGCTTTGCGCCCTCCAATCCAAAAAATCGGCCGGCGAAGCTGGTTCCGCACGCCAGGTCTGCTTGAGGTTGGTCGACCAAAGCGCCGCCAAGCGCTCGGATTCCGGAAAGGGCAGTGGCCGCCACAGAACCGACTCAACCACGCTGAAAATCGCTGTGCTAGCCCCAATGCCAAGCGCTAGCGTCAGGACCGCAACGCTCGTGAATCCCGGCGACTTCCGCAGCGTGCGCAGCCCGTAGCGGATGTCCTGAACGAACGCTTCCATCAGCGGCAGTGTGTGCATCTCGCGATGCCTCTCGCTGATTTGCGTCATTCCTCCGAGTCGCACGTGCGCCGCGCGCCGCGCTTCCTCGGGCGTCATACCTCGCCGCACGCTCTCCGCCGCAAGCATCTCCAAATGCGACTCCAGCTCCTGCGCGAATTCTTCATCCGCGGGACGCCGCGACAAGCATCCCAAAATCCGCGTTGCAAGGATTCTCAGCCAACCCAACACGACATCACCTCAAGTTCCGACGCATTAACCATATGCACCGTTTGTTTCCGCTTCCGACTCAACCAAGAACCAACAACTAATAACTCCACTCCAGCCCCTGATTCTGGTCCGCTCGCCACTCATCATTCGCCACTCGCCACTGTCTTCAACACGCGCCCGATCACGCCGGAAATCCGCTCCCAGCTCCGCGCTTCGCGCGCGAGCTGTTTCCGCCCGGCTTTCGTGATGGAGTAAAACTTCGCTTTGCGGTTATTCTCTGAGGTTCCCCATTCAGCGGAAATCCATCTTTTCTGCAGCAGGCGAGTCAAAGACGGATAAATTGTCCCTTGGTTGAGCTGCAGTGCATCCTCGCTGATCTGCTCGATGCGCCGTGCGATGCCGTAACCGTGCAGTGGCCCCATGGTCTCCAAAGTCTTAAGAACCATCAGGTCCAGCGTGCCCTGCAGAATCCCCCGGTTGTCTTCCGGCATGTTCTCTCC
>QHYL01000256.1 GCA_003224105.1 Acidobacteriota bacterium
GGTATTGATATCCGTGAACGAATTTCGATGATTGGGAATGACGCCGACGTCGCAGCCTTCAATTTCCACCACGAGGTCTTCGAGCCGACGTGACCCGAGGTAGTGAACGGCCGCCTGCAAACCTTTGCTCTTGGCCATGTCCATGACTCGATCGAGGAAAGGCGTGCCTTCGCCGTAAATCCGCAACTCCGCTTCGGGAAGTGTCGCGCGAACGCGTGCCAGGGCTTCTACGGCAAGATCCAGCCCGTTCCGTTCCACCAGCGACCCGTGATACATGATCACGAAGGGTTTACGGCTCGCATAGGCGGGCGTCGTTGCCGCGCGCAACGGAAAGATCTCGCCATCCGGGGAATTCATGACCACTTCCACCTTCTCCGAAGCGCAACTCCGAGCAGAAAACACACGCTTGAAGGTAACGCTGACAGTCACCACGACATTCGCGCGATCGATGCTCCACTTCTCAATGCGCCGTAAGAGGCGGACACTCCAGCTGTCCTTCTCGAGCTTGAAAATCGTCATCATCAACTCGGGCATGGGATCGTGCAAATCGAGGATGACCTTTGCGCCAAACATTTTTGGCACCAGCGCGCTGACAACGAGGACGTCCGGCATGTTGTGCACGTGGACCAAATCGTAGCCGCGGGTTAAGGAGCGCCAGGCAAGAATCATGGACGAAAGGAAAATGAAGGCCGCGTATTGGTAGAGGTACGCCAGCATTCCGCCACGGCGGCGCTTAAGTGGTATTCGAAGAACTTCTACATTCCCTTGCACTTCGCGCGTCGGAGAACCTTCACCCCTGAGGCAAATCAAATCGACCAGCATGCCTTCTCGTGCCATGGCTTCCAAGGCGCGGCGAGGCCGGGGGTCATTGGGATAAAAAGAGAACAGGACCACCCCGACGCGCTTGCCCCGTAGCCGCTCAGTGCGAGCAACGGAAGGCGACGAAGCGCTGGGAGAAAAGTCCGCCTCTCGCGTTGTTGTGGAGGACATCAGAATGAGTGTTTGCAAAACTGCCAGGAGGGCCCGTGAAGAATTGGCCGTCGCGCGAGCGACTCTGCTCCGCTTAGATTGGTCAGACTAATCCGCCGCGGCCGCTGCGCGTTGTGGCGCGGATTCCAGCACGATTCGAATTAACGTCTCGACAACCCGCAGTTGGTCCGCTTCCGAAAGAGTTGGGAACATGGGCAAGGACAAGATTCGCTCAGCCGCCTTTTCGGCCACCGGAAAATCGCCAGCGCGGTAACCCTGATTCGCATACGCTTTCTGTAAGTGCAACGGAATTGGATAGTGAATTCCGGTTCCGATGTTTTCCTTGGCGAGTGCCGCCTGCACCGCCTCGCGGTTCTCCACTTGGATCACGTAGAGGTGATAGATAGCCCTGGACCAGGACGGCTCGAAGGGCGCTTTTATATCGGCGCTCACGGCAGAAAGAAGCTCGTTGTATTTGCGGGCACGCTCCTGGCGGCTCTGGTTCCAGCTCGCAAGGTGCTTCAGCTTCACATGAAGCAGACCTGCCTGAATCGAGTCAAGGCGGCCATTGTAACCCTCCATGTCGTGATAATACTTTTTGGCCTGGCCGTGATCGCGCAACATGCGCATTTTTCGCGCAAGAGTCTCATCGTCGGTCGTAATGGCGCCGGCTTCCCCGCAGGCTCCCAGATTTTTCCCCGGATAGAAGCTGAATGCCGCAGCGATTCCCATCGATCCAGCCGTGCACCAACGATTTTCCTTCCGCGAAAAATATTGCGCGCCGTGCGCCTGGCAGGCATCCTCCACAAGGCTGAGGTTGTACTGCTGGGCGATCTCCAGGAGTTCATCCATGTCCGCCATCTGTCCATAGAGGTGGACAGGAACGATGGCAGTAACCGGCTTGCCGGTCCGGTTATCAATCAAAAGCTCCATGCGGGAATCAAAGGTGCAGCACTCCGTAACGTACTTGCGAACCTGCACTGGGTCCATGTTGTACGTGCGTTCATCAATGTCGACAAACCTGGGTTCCGCACCCGCTTGCGAAATCGCTTCCGTGGTGGCGATGAAAGTGTTCGGCACGGTGATGACGATGTCACCGAACTTCACTCCCGCCGCCATCAGCGCGAAGCGGAGTGCATCGGTTCCGCTGCTGACCCCAACGCAGTATTTCGCCTCGCAAAACTCCGCAAACGCGTTTTCAAACTGCTCGAGCATCGGCCCGCCAATGAAACCTGCGGTGTTCAATGCACGCGCGAACACCTCGGTCAATTCCGGGGCAAGTTCGCGATGAGGCGTCACCAAATCAAGAAATGGAATGGCGTTTTTTCCGTTCACTCTCTGTCTCCCATAACCGCAACTACTTTCGTGTCGACGTATCTCTTCAGCCGCGCGGGATTCCCCGCGACTATGGCGTTCGCCGGAACGTCTTTCGTGACCACCGACCCGGCGCCGACGATTGCGTTTTCTCCAATCGTCACGTTGCAAAGAACAGTCGACCCGGACCCGATCGATGCGCCTTTCTTGACCAGCGTGCGCTCAACTTTCCAATCGCTTTCCGTTTGGAGCTGACCCTCCCCTATCGTTGCGCGAGGATACGAATCGTTGATGAAGGTGACGCCATGTCCGATGAAGACGTTATCTTCAATGGTCACGCCTTCGCAGACGAAGCTATGACTGGAGATTTTGCAGTTTCTTCCGATGGCTGCGTTTTTCTGGATCTCCACAAACGCCCCAATCTTGGTGTTTTCCCCGATTTCGCAGCCATAAAGATTGATGAACTTCGAAAGCTTGACCCCGGCTCCGAGCTTCACATCCGGGGCGATCGCGCAGAATTCGTTCACAGGCGTACCAACTCTCCTCTCTTTCGAATGGAGCGGTCCACCGCTTCCAGCATGCGAACGACTCGAAGCCCGGCGTGTCCGTCGTTAAAGGGCGTCTTATTGTTCAAAATGCAATCCGCAAAATATCCAAGCTCGACTCGCAGTGCTTCCGCCTGCTCGATCTGCGGCGCCCACATGTCTCCCGTGCGATAGCTCACCAGGGCCTCGCGGATTCCTTCTCCGTCGCCGTTATTGATACTCACACCCTTGTCGTAGACGCGCACCTTTTCATCGGCAACGAGGTCGTTCCAAACCAGCATCTTTTTCTCGCCCCCAATCAGCGTGGTCCGGATCTTCACTGGGGAAAGCCAGTTCACATTGACGTGGGCGATGATGTTCTGCGGGAAGTAAATGGTCATGAACGCAACGTCTTCGACGCCATTCAAATGCTTTTCGCCCGTGGCGACGATCGCTTCTGGTTCCTTCTTGATCAGGTGATCCATGATCGAGAGATCGTGCGGCGCCAAGTCCCAAACGACGCTCACATCGTGCTGAAACAAGCCCAGATTGACGCGCAGCGAGTCGTAGTAATACAGATCGCCCAGGTCGCCTCTATCGACCAGCTCCCGAATCTTGCGGACCGCACCGGTAAACAGGAAGGTGTGATCCACCATGATCGTAAGACCTTTGCGCTCTGCGAGTTCGATCAGTTCTTCCGCCTGAGCCGCGCTCGCCGTAAAGGGCTTCTCCACAAAAACGTGTTTACCATTTTCAAGAGCCGCTTTGGTCAGTTCGTAGTGGGTCCAAACCGGAGTAATGACCGCAACCGCGTCGATTTGGGGAGACTTCAGAACTTCGCAGGGGTCTGTGGTGGTGGCAACCGCAGGATGTGCTTTCTTCACCCGGGCAAGGGCTGCCATGCTCTTGTCGCAAACCATCTCCACACGGATATTGTCCGGTCCGTGTAGGTTCCTGACGATGTTCGGACCCCAGTACCCGTAACCGATGACGCCCACTCGAATCATGTATTCTCTTTCGTCTGCGGAGAAAACCTAAAAGGCTTGTTGGTAGGCTGCCTCTGGCTGGCGGGACAAGCTACCGCCATTCGTCCCAGTCCTAAATGCAGGATTTGCTCAAATATTGCTCTAGGCCATTTAAAATCAGTGACTTAGAAGCAGACCAATGACTCCAAAGGACGTACTGGGCAATCGCAATCAGTCTGCCAGAGTTGGCCTTGGGTCCCGGCAGGCGAAGACCCTTAGAAGCCAATGAAAATAAAAGGCTTACGTAAACAGGTGGGACTTGTCACGATGTCCAGGACGTGCGTTCTGGAGGTCAGCGAGGAAAACTCTTACCACCTATAGACAACGGGATTCCCCAAGGGAGGCTCACTGGCCGGGGTAAAAAGTTCCCGTACGCCACCCAAGGGAGGGCATGGCTGGGGTGCTTCTCATTGCAAGCGAACCGAGGGGGACTAATTGACGATGGCTTGCAATCCAGTCGGCGGCAGAGGCAGCGTTACTGAGGCACTGGAGTAGCAACGGCTCGCGTTGAAGGTCAAAACCGAGCCAGTTCCGTTTGCCGCGCCGCTCATGACATTCAAATAACAATCCTGCGCGGGAGTCGTGTATGCATGTCCGCCAACACCAGCAATGTTCCCTCCGGTTACATCAGGACCAATGGGCGGCCATGCCTTTCCCGAAGGCCACCAGGCGGGCCTGGCCGACAAATAGAATGAAGCCGGCAGAGATGTTGTTGCAGGGACTGAGTTCGCATATTTGCTGAGACCCGTCGGCACTTCCGAAGTGCTGCCGCAGGTGGTTGCCCAGCCAGGGTTGGAAGAATTGCCGCACCACCGGACTGCAGCGGTCACTACGTCATAATTCCCCCACCGCATAAGCGTGGGCGCCACGACCGAATCCGCAGGAACAGTAACGCCATTCGCCGAGTTTCCACCGCCTATTTTATAGATCGGCGCGCTGCCACTCTGGTACCCAGTGCTGGTCCCGCCCTGCCCAAGAACATTCGCGATGAGATTGTAAAATCTCGAATACGCGCGAATGTCCATCGCCACTTGATTGTTATTGCACGCAGATTCTCCATACGGGGGTGCCCCGTTGTAACAGGCTCCGTCATTCCCGATGAACTGGTTGCGGAAAACCGTCACCAGATTATGTGTGCCATGGAAATTATCGGCATAAAACTGGGGCGCAATGTTTCCTTCGTACAGCAGCATGTCGATGCCGGCGGTGTGTTGGTTCGTAGACGCCTGGACATACCCCGTGCTGGCTGTGAAGAAATCGTTGGTCGCGAAATTGTACGCAATGACGCATCCCGAGCACGAACCATTCATCATGAGGGGCGCCGCTATAAATTGAATGATATTGTTTTGGATCAGGTTGTCACTGGAATTCAACGACTCGACTCCATAACTCTGTGTCACCGCGTTCTGCGTTAGGTAGAAATAACTGTCCATCACCGAGATTCTGGCTGACTCCTGCAATTCCACGTGGGCTTTGCCGCTGTCAATGCCGCGCACTCCTTTCACCCAGCAATCGATGGCATTTTGAATCTCAATGCCGAAGCTGCCCGTGGAAGCGGTGTGGTCCAATGAAAGATCTTCAATGCCGCTGCCGGAGATTGGTAAAGTGGCCCACCAGGCGCCAGGAGACTTGGTTGAACTCCAGTTCGCCATGTACAGACCGGGCGTGATCGTTACATTCGTTCCGTTACAAGCTTGGCCAGCCGTGCTGACGGTTCCGCAGGAAACAACCTGCACGATCTGCACTTGATCACGGTTGGGCCGCTGCCCGTTGGTAGTGTTTCCTTCTAGCGAACACGAAGGAACAGTAGCTGGATCCTGGCACACAAATACGGTTCCGGTGTCGGACGGATCGTCAAGCTGGTCGAGGATGAGTGGGCTTCCCACTTTCAGGTTGGTCACAGAGCTCAACGAAATGTTCGTCGTGCCTAGCGCGTAGCCTGACGCCCAGTTCGCGGAATTGGAGGGGCCGCCCCTCCAGTTCGTATCTGCGGCCGTAATGCAAACGTCGCTGGCAAGACTGTGACAGCCGACGCCGCTGGTGAAGACCAGAAATGTCTTGTCGGCGCCTGCACCTCGTAGAGTGACTCCGCCCTTTCCATTGAACATAATGCCGCTTAGTCCGCTGTAGGTTCCCGCGTTGAGGAACACGACTTGGCCATTCGGACAAGACGCGATCGCCGAATTAATCTGGCTTGTGGTCGCTCCGGGATTAAGAGTGGCGCAAACCATCGTGCGGCTTGGAATTCCTCCACGAACTCCGGCTTTGGACCAATCCGCGGCCCTGGAGGGATCAATGATTCCAGACCACTGTTGCGCCCGCGCAAAGCTCGGTGCCAAGATCTGGGGCAAAATCGGCGCCATCAAAACCAGCGCAGCCAGTCCTGCTCCTGATTTCCAAAAGGCCATTCTCACGAAAGGAACCCCTTCCCCATGAAAGCACTTTGGAACATTGAAGATTCTCAATATTCTAGGCCTCCCCGTTAACGAAAAGAAGCTGGCGTCTGGTTCGGTGGCTTGTTGCCCCAAGGGACAAGGAGAAGGGCAGGTCACATTTTGTCCCTTTTCTGCCCTTTAGTCGGATAGACAGCCCCTTTTCGCTACGCTAATTTTCTAATCTGGTAGGGAAGCTGGTGGCAGCCTAAGAACTTGGATTCAGGAAGGTTAACAGCTCCCAGCCTTTTTCCCGGTTAAGCTCGCCGCTCAGAAAATTGGGACATTTTTGGCTTTCGCCGATGCGGGCGTTGGCGTCACACCTGCAAATCAGGACCTGAGGTTCTATTTGATGAAAAAAGTTGCCTTCCTTTTTGTGCTCTTCCTCGGTTTTGCATGGAATTGCAACGCCCAAACATGGACCTATGTGCAGGAGAGCGTCATCACCTACTGCGCGAATAACACCTCCTCCTGCGGCAACTTCGCGGGCACGATGATTCCAACGCAAGCGAACACCGTGTGGATATTCGGGATCTCCACAACGAATGATGTAACTGCAACCGTAAGCGGTGGGGGAGCGACTTGGACAGAATGCTCAACCTGCACCACGTACCTTTCCGGTTTCAGGCGCAACAGAATCTTCTACGCCTTGGGCGGAACGGCCGGGAGTACGAATTTCAGCATCAGCTTGTCAGGCAACTCTGGATCGTCGTTCGCCGTGACCTTCGTCGAAGTTCAACCACCGGCTGGCACGACAGCGTCGTTCGACGTCGGAGGAGTAACTTCTTCCTCGACGTGCTCGGGAACCTGCACTGGCGTTGCTCTTACGCTCTCGGCGACCGACGTCGTCGTGCAGTTCCTGAACAGAAACGCGCCGGCAGATTGGAAGGGCTGGTCGTCCCCCTATCTGACTTTGCCGAATGGCGACGGAGTTCACGTGAACGCGCCCGCAGGCAGCGAGGCCGCTCCCACCGTCAACGTGCTCCCCGGCGCCACGGGGGCAGTGTTTTCGGCCATCGCGTTCAAATCGACGGCCGGAAGCTTCACTCCTCCTGCTCCGGGCCCGATGAGCCTGGTGAGCTTCGTCGATCCAGACCCTGCATCAGGCCTGAACGGATTGAACTGTGCTCCCTCCTGCAGCCTTGCCGTTCCTGCCACCGGCTCCGGGCACCTTCTCTATCTTGAAGCCGCGAATACCTCGGGAGTTTTTCTTGGTAGTGTCAGTGGCGGGGGAACTTGGGTCGTGCCCGCGAGTTGCCAGATCAAGGGTGGTCAAAATGCCGGCAACGCGCTCAGTTGCGCCTACGCGCTCTCGAGTAGCTCAACCCCTGCAACTGCCATCAACATAACCATGGCTGGAAACGCCAACTCTATGCTCGCGTTCTATGAGGTGGCGAGCACTACCGGCGCCTTTGCCTTCGACACTTCCAACACTGCTACGAATGCGGCCAGTACCAGTCCATCCGGTGCCTCACTCTCATTGGCGCAGGGCGCGACCGACGTGGTCTTCCAGTCGATCCTGGTATTCGGCGGCACATCTTCTTTGAGTTATTTCCCGAACGTTCGCGGGTGCCGCAGCGGGTGCGGCCCGCAGTTCTGGAATGGCCAGGCCGCCTCGGATGCTATCCTGAATGTAACTTCGACTACCCTTAATACTCCAAAGTACTCCAACCAACAGAACAACGCGACCATTGTGAGTGGCATTGCGTTCAAGGCAGGCTCAGGGACGGCCCAAGCCCCTGCCGCTCCTTCGGGCTTGACCGCCGTGGTCAACTGATTTCTTGCAGTTTACTTTTTGTCCCGCAGGGATGGTGTTGGGCTCAACCGGAAACGCGAAAGGGCCTCACCGAGGTTTTGTATGAAAGCCTCGGAATTGTAGAGCTCCGCGCTGGTCCGAAGCGCTTCGGGAGAGGCTGTCGGTTCGACCACGTCCAGCTGAAATTCTCGCGCCACGTCTTCGACAATCTTCGGCTGAATCGGCCTCTGATGTTCCACGTATCCGTTAATCAGCGAGTGCTCGCACAGAAGATTGATCACACGCGGCACACCCAAGGAATACAGGTGCACTGTGTCCGTGGCTGCGGAGCTGAAAATGTGCGGTTGCCCGGCAGCGGCTCCGCCGATCTTCAGCCTCTCGAGAATGTAATTATGCGTCTCTTCTTTGGTTAGGTGGCTTGTCTTGCATCGAATCATGATGCGCTGCCGCAGTTGGCGAAGCTGGGGCAGATTCAGCTTCTCTTCAAGCTCAGGCTGCCCGGAAAGCACGATCTGCAGGAGCTTTTCCGTGGAAGTCTCCAGGTTGGTCAACAAGCGGATTTCTTCCAACACAGGGAAGGTGAGGTTTTGCGCTTCGTCAAGAATCAATACCGCCGTTTCGCCGGCACGGAATCGCTCCAGGAGCCATTGATTTAGTTTCAGGAGCTGCTGGCTCTTCGAACGGGATTCGCATGGAATATCAAACTCCGCGAGAACAAAATCGAAAAGCTGCGAGGAGTTCATCCGCGAGTTAAACAGAAACGCAGACTTCGTTCCGCGTTGATGCAGCCAATCCAGCAGGCGGTTTACGAGAGTCGTTTTTCCCGTGCCCACTTCACCGGTTAGCGCAATGATTCCCTTCTTGGTCTCGATGCCGTACATCAAGCTGGAAAGGGTCTCTTCAATCTGCTTGGTCAAGAACAGATAGCGCGGATCCGGGCTGACGTTGAACGGGTTTTCCTTCAGTCCGTAGAAGGCTCTATACATGGCTCCCGTTTTCTTTCGATCCGGCCGTGCTCGGTTCCGTGAACCTGGCCCACGGATGGCTTGGAGTAGCTGCAGTCAGAATCGAACTTGAGCTGTGGATTTTCACTATCGTAGCACCTGCGGGGGCGCGTGCCATTGAAAACTCATTTGGATTTGATGCGTCGTCTGGTTGTTCTGGCAGCCAGGCGCTGTGCAGACAATTCCATTGGACGCTTGGATTTGCGCCTGGTACCCAATGGAAAAATTTGTGCCCCCGCCCAGCGGCCGCGTCAATCCGCCGGAGATTTGGTAGGAATTGTAACTGGGTGAACTGAGCGACTTTATCGTCACAAGCTGACTGTTCCGCGAGAACCCGAAGCTCAAGCTGCTGGTCCAAAGCCGCCCGAGCGGCCGGTTCAAATTCGCGATAACCTGATCATTGTTCGAGCCGCTCAAGAATCCACCGCCGCTGCCGACTCCGTGAGAATAGACTAGCCGCACGGTAGTGGCGCGAAAGCCGTAGGCGAGGGATGCGATTCCCGATCCGGAGGTCGTGCGATTGACGCCAGTCACAGGAAAACGAAAGTTCGTTATCTCCGGCCCCCCGGCAAGATTCAGCGCTATCCTTCCGGTAATCCTTCTCCCATACATAAACTGAGCAGCATGATCGCCAAGTGCCTCCGGATTTCCAGGGAAATGAAAGGCCGTGAACCTATAGATAGCTCCGATGTAATCCTTGCGAGTGAGAGCGTAGGTATACCCGGCGTTGAGTATTTCCATGTCGTTGTTGGTGTTTCCCGGATTCGTGAATCGGAGGAAGCCGTAGACTGCTGCGACCGTAAAAGATCCCCGGCGGCTTACTGAGTAAGACCATTGAACAGCGGAGTCGTTGCTATAACGGGGACCTGTGGCCGCATAGATGGACTGTCCTGGCGCGAACACTTCCTGGAGCCCCGGCAAGGCCACAGACAAAGCCCCGGAGATTCCCGGCACAGATAATCCGGTCGTGCCCCCAAAACCGAACGCGGTCTGCGGCAAATATGAGAATTGCTCCATAACTAGGAACTGCCATCTTCTTTGGTCGAATTGAAATGCGGAGGCGAGCTGATGATACTGGCCGTTTCCCTGAGTCGTATCGGAAGAAAAGAAGCCCCCACCCGAGTAGTTTGTTCCAAACAGGGCGTGGTTCCAGGCTTCCAGCAAGCTGATATTTCCGCTGCCGTAGTGTGTTGTCGTCCATGCCGGATTTTGTGTCGAACCGGTGCTATTGAAGTTATTGGATTGCGCCGTGATCCCATATTGAATCCCAGGAACCCAATAGCTGTGCCGCAATTCAGAAGTGCCTAGTGTGGGACTCTGAACCCCCGCTACAGGACCGCGGTCTGGCTGCATCGTCTGGTTGTTCTCGCTGTCGTCTTGTTGATTTCCGCTTAAATCCGGCAGGGGCAACAGGACCCGCGCCGCAGGCTTTGGCTTTTCTTCGTTACTCTCCTGAGCCCAAAGAACAGTGGCGCCGAAACCGTACGCAACGATGGCGAGAATTCCGCAGGCTAATTGTTTCCAGGTCTTCATTTTCTACCTCAAGGCACAACGACCACGTCTCCCGGCTGCAGTTCGATGTTCTGCTCCGGCTTCTTCCCTTTAATTGCCTCTTTGTAGTTGAATGGGATCTTGATGGATTTTCCGTTTTCATTCCTGAGCACGTAAATATTCTTGATGCGGGCGAAGGCTGTGAATCCGCCGCTCCCCGAAAGCGCCTGGAGCACGGTCATGTGTGGAAGAAGCTGAAAGGCCCCCGATTTGTTAACTTCGCCATTAACGTAGATTCGGCGGCTGTTGATCTCCGTGACGCTCACCGTAACCTGAGGATTCGTGATGAATTTCTTGAGCTCCTCGCGGATTACGCCAGCCAACTCCATCGGTGTCAGTCCAGCGGCTTGAACGTCGTTCAACAGCGGCAGAGTGATTTTGCCATCGGGACGAACCGGAACCGTTCGCGTCAACTGGTCTTCTCTCCAAACGTCAACTCTCAATACATCCTGGGCCCCAATCTTGTAGGTAGGATCCTCTGCGCCGGCCGCAGCGGGACTCGGTGTTGGCTGTGCCTTCGCATCTTTAGCTTCTTCTTTCTTGTCTTGGGTTTCTTGCCCAGGGGGATCTTGACTATAAGCAGGCGCGACGACTGCCAACAAAACTCCTGCCAGGATCAATGAAATTGCGTTTTTCATGGCCGCTGATTCCCCCCGCTATTACACCTTCTCTTCAAGACCTGTCTGTTTGATTTTATAAAGCAGCGATTTGTAGCTGATTTGCAGCTCCTGGGCCGCGCGCTTCCGGTTCCAATGCGTTCGCTCAAGGGCCTTGGCAATCAAATCGCGCTCTGCTTTGCGCGAAGCGGTCCTGGCAGCCGCCTTTAATGAAAAACTCCGAGGCTCGTCCTCCGGGGTTCGTTCCACCTTCGGCATCTGCTCCAGTTCTTTAATAGCTCTTCCCGGATCACCAAGGAGCACA
This sequence comes from Acidobacteriota bacterium, assembly GCA_003224105.1. Classification (GTDB taxonomy): domain Bacteria; phylum Acidobacteriota; class Terriglobia; order Acidiferrales; family UBA7541; genus Acidiferrum. The sequence continues at coordinate 11,497 of QHYL01000256.1, forward strand.
ATTCTTCTCGCCAGGTTTTCCAGCTCGCGAACATTGCCTGGCCAGTCGTGCGTCACCAGGAATTCCATTTCCGCATCACTGAAGGCCGGCGCCGCGCGTTCTAGTTCAGCAGCGTGCTTGGCTAGAAAGTGGGCAAGGAACACCTGGATGTCTTCTTTTCTGTCCCGCAAAGGCGGGAGCCGCAGGCAAACTCCGTTGATTCGAAAATACAGCTCTTTGCGAAATCTTCCCGACTCGATTTCTTTATCCAGGTTCCGCGAAGTCGAAGCAATCACACGCGCGCAGCTGCAGTTGTTTTCGCCAATTTCTCCGTCCGGCAAGTATGAAAGTAGTATCTTCTGGCTCTCCAAATCCAATTCGTCAATTCCGTCCAGAAAGAGCGTTCGGCCACTTTGTACGGTCCCGTTATTCTCTTGCAGCTCGGACTTTAGCAATGCGAGAAACTCTCCATGCTGCACCGCCCTGCAACATATTTTTTCCAGCGGTGCATGCGCCTGCTTCGACAGCCGGTGGATCATCCGCCCGTAGACTTCTTTCCCGGTTCCGCTCTCGCCCATAAGCAACACTGGAATCTTGGTTCGGGCAAGTTCCTCAACCATAGAATTCAGGGTCTGCACGGCGGCACACTGTCCACGCACGAACGGGC
>QHYL01000535.1 GCA_003224105.1 Acidobacteriota bacterium
AGTTGGATTCCTCAGCCGGACGGCCCCGCGTGGCGTTTCTCGAGTGGCTTGAGCCCATTTATATTGGCGGCCACTGGGTTCCTGAGATGATTCACTGCGCCGGTGGGGAAGACGCGCTTGGAACTGTAGGCAAGGCATCGTTTCGAGTTCCTCTACAGGAAGTTGTCGAAGCCGAACCGGAGGTTCTGTTAATCGCGCCCTGCGGATACGCCGCGAAGCAGGCGCGGAGCGAATACGAGTCGCTCGAACTGCCAGGGCAGTGGAATGCGATCCCTGCGGTGCGAAACAACCGTGTTTACGCCCTCAACGCGAACAGTTATTTTTCGCGTCCCGGGCCGCGGCTGGTTACAGGAATAGAAATTGTGGCAAAGGTGCTCCAGCCGACTGTGGCCGTTTCAGCGGAAGCCGAATCCGCTATTCTGCCGATTCCATCGCGCGGAGCCGCAGCGCGCGCGGCCTCCATTTAGCTTCTATTTTCCGAGACAGTCGCAATGGTCCTACCTGACCTTCGGGACAGTTGACAATCCCCGTTTAATATATAAGAATCCTATATGTAAGGGAGCAGGCTATGATTGGTTCGGGAATCAAGCGAGGCACCGCGGAGCTGGCGGTGCTCAGCGTTCTGCATGATGGCCCGCTGCATGGTTATGAACTGGCGCGGCGCATCGAGCAGCAAACCAATGGCGCCCTGCGCTTCACTTTGGCGGCGCTCTACCCGATGCTTTACCGCATGGAGCAGCAGCGCTGGATTCGCGGCACTTGGGAAACCAGCGCCAACGGCCGCCGCCGCCGCTGCTATCGGCTGACTCCGGCAGGGAAGAAGAAGCTGACCCCGCTCCAGCGCGAATGGGCGGAGCTTTTCCACGCTTTGCAGCGGCTCACGAAGGTGTCCCATGCCTGACTGGCAAGAACTTGTCCGCCAGCGCCTCTCCGGCCTTGCGCTTGATCCCAGTGAGAAAGAAGAAGTGCATGTCGAACTTGCGGCGCACCTGGAGGAATCGTACGAAGCTTTGCTCAAAGAGAACGTACCTGAGCAGGCGGCGGTTAGCGCCGCTCTTTTTCAAGTTACGGACTGGCAAGATTTGCAGCGCAGGATTTGTGCCGCAAAAAAGAGAGGACATATCATGAAGAAGCGCTTGCACCAGCTTTGGATCCCTGGGTTCCTCACGATGGGACTTTCGATAGTTTTCTTGGTGACGCTCCAGAAGCTCGGATTCAACGCGCGGATAGTCTCCTGGAGAGACTCGGACATCTTTTTCTATGCGCCTTGGCTGGTTTCGCTTCCTTTTTTGGGGGCTCTCGGCGCTTACATCTCTTCGCGGGCCGGGGGATCACGCGGAACCGCTTTGCTCGCCAGCATTTTTCCTGCGCTCGCGCTTACTTTGACGTTTCTCCTCATGTTTCCGATAGACATGATCATCGAACCGATCATTGGAAGACAAGCGGATTTTAAGATTGTGGCAGCCGCGCTTCTGAAAGATGGGATTGGCTGGATGTTGTTTCCCGGAGTTGCTCTTTTGGCTGGCGGGTTACTCGCGCACGTTCTGCTGAGCCTGCGGCCATCGTCGCGCGAAACGGCGATTGGTTAACGAGCAAGAATGCCTGATTGGCTAAAACTCGTCCGTCAACGCCTCAACGGACTTGCACTTCATTCTTCTGAGAGGGATGCGGTACACACCGAACTGGCGGCGCATTTGGAGGACGCCTACGAGTCGTTGCTCGGGAAAGGTATGAGCGAGTCGGAAGCGGCCAAGCGAACGCTCTGCCTCGCGAATGACTGGCAGGAATTGCAGCGGAAAATTCACTCCGCACGGATGAGAAAGGACATCATGACAAATCGCGTCACTCAACTTTGGCTCCCCGGTCTTCTCACTTTCGCACTCTCCATGATTTCGATGGAGTTGGCGCAAAAGTTTGGCCCTGCGCCGCACATTCTCAGCTTGGACAAGGGAACGCCAATCCTCATGTTTTATACGGCGTGGTTGTTCGTCCTGCCGGTGGCAGGTGCCATCGGCGCTTATCTCGCAAAGCGCGCCGGAGGCTCGCGGCGCATGATGCTTCTCTCGAGCATTTTTCCCGTGCTGCCGTTTGCTGTCGTGTTCATGGTCGCCGGTCCAGTGGGCTTGGCGATGGGCCACGGCCTCGTGCCCGCAGCCTATCTGACCATGACCATTGGATGGGTTTTGGCCCCGGGAGTGGCGCTCCTTGCAGGAGGATTTTTGGTGCAATTGATTTCTTTACGCGGATCAACTGACCGCACCCTCAGCATGAGGTGAGGCGGTCCGATTCCAGTGGCGATAGAACGGTAGCCCGGCGAGAATCAGCAGCAGCCCGATGGAAGACCGGACCGGTCGCTGGATGAACAGATTCACGGTCAGCGCAAAAGCTCCCACGACAAAAATCGCCGGCACGAAAGGATATCCCCAGGCGCGGTATGGCCGCACGAGTTCCGGTTCTTTGCGCCGCGAGCCATAGACCGACGCGACCGACAAGCCGTAAAAAATCCACTGCGCGAAGATGAACAGCGAGAACAGATCCTCAAACTGGCCGGTCAAGACCATGAGGCAGGAGATGACGGCCTGAAAAACGATAGCACCCGCAGGTGTGCGGTAACGCGAGTTGATTCCATCGGCTACTCGAAAGAACAGGCGGTCTCGTGCCATGGCATACGGCACTCGCGAACCGGTGAGAACGGAGGAGTTGAGCGTGGTGAAGGCGGACAGGACCATGGCCGCAGTGATCCAAGCGGCGGCTCGCGCTCCCGCGAAGACGCGCACCGTTTGAGAAGCGACGTTTTGCGCGGCGGCGACAGCCTCCATAGGCAGGACGCGGAAATATACGGCGTTTGCGAGCAAATAAATTACGCCGACGGTCACGGTGCCGCCGACGAGCGCGCGCGGAATATTTTTTTGCGGATCAATAATTTCTGAGCCGGCAAACGTCAAGTCCATCCAACCGTCGTAGGCCCAGAGTGCGCCGACCATGGCCGTCAAAAATCCTGTAAGCAGGCTGACATTGAACGACGCCGGAAAAAGGGGATGCTCGCTCGGCGTCCTTTTTCCTGCAAACACGAATCCCAAAACCACGACTGCCAGGATCGCTGCGATCTTGAGGATGGTGAGCACAACTTGAAGGCGGCCCGCCAGGCGCACACCGAGATAGTTGATAAAACTCATGAAGGCGATGGCGGCGGCAGCCACGGGTTGAGCCCAAGTGAAGGCGAACTCCGAAGTATGCTCTGTGAATGGAACGGTTAGATGCAGAGTGAAGACGGGCGTGCGAAGCGCAGGCACAAAGAAGCCCAGGAAGATGAGAAAACCCGCAGCGATAGTGGCAA
>QHYL01000257.1 GCA_003224105.1 Acidobacteriota bacterium
TGACGTTTTCGATGACGTACTCGGAAAACGGCGAGGCCAGGATACTGCGATTCCCAAGAGCGCGATGGCCAAACTCAGTGCGCCCCTGGAACCAAGCAACGATTTTGTCCCGCGAGAGGATGTGCGCCACTTCAGCGAAGAGTTGCTCTTCTCCGGAAGGATACTTGTAGATGATTTTGCAGTTGTCGAGAACAGCTTTAATTGCACCGGAGGGGAAGCCCGGACCTAAATAGAGATGATTTAACGACTGACGCGCGGGACGCCCAAGGCGCTTGCGAGCAAGAAGTGCCGCGCCCAGAGCAGTGCCGGAATTGCCGGCCACGGGCTGCACAAATACTCCTTTGAAGCCGCTGCGCGTTTCGAGCGCGCGAACCAGGAAAACGTTCAGGAATAACCCGCCGGCGACGCACAAGCAGTCGACGGAATGCTCGTTGCGGTAGCGCTCGGCGATAGCAAGGATGATTTCTTCGAGGACGTCGCGGGCGCTGCGGGCGATAGATGCCCGGACCTGGGGATCAGAAATAATGCTTCGAGGCTCCAAGCCGAGCTCGCGCGAAACCGTTTCGGAGAATGCCGCGTCTTCCTGGGCGCCGCTCCCCAGATAGCGATTGTTCAGGACTGGAAGGCCATCGGCATTCCAGTGAAACACTTTGCGGAGCGCGGGAACGAAGTCGGGCTGGCCGTCTTTGCTCAGCCATTGGACTTTGTGCTCATCGCGATGAGGCCGGAGACCGAGCAGGTGAGTAACTCGCGAGAAAAACCAGCCCAAGGAATTGGGAAAGCGAAGCGTCTTGAGCGGGCGAAGTTCATCGCCCTCGCCGAGATAGAGCGATCCCGAATGCATGTCGCCGCGCTCATCGAGAGTCAGGACGAGGGCGCGTTCGAAGGGCGAAGTGTAGTACGCGCTGGCGGCATGGCAAAGATGATGATCGAGAAAGAGAAAAGAACCTGAGTGCCCGTAAAGATGGCTCATTTGGCGGATTTGCCCGACCTGCCGAAATGCCTGGCCGAGCGATTGAACCCAGGCCGTAGGGCCGCCACCTGAAAAGCTCTGCCGGAAATGGAATCCAGCCTCTCGGAGAGCGGAAATGCGAGGCCGGAGGGGAAACGCGGCAATCTGGACGTCCTGGATTTTCGCGTTCGCCTGCTCGAGGCAGCGGGCGACCGCCAAACGGGGAATTCCGCCGGTTCCGGCGGAACGGCTAAGTTTTTCTTCTTCGATGGCGGCGACAATGGAATTGTCGTCCACCAGAACAACCGAGGAATCGCGGCCAAAGGCCCAGATGCCGAGGGTGAGCATCGCCTTAGTGTGCCACGATCTTCTACCTCATTTGAAAAGAAGTAGGGACAAAATCGAACTTGGAAACCTGCCCTATGAGGCAATTGCCCTCCCAGCCGGAAGGCTTTACATCCAGCCATTGATTGGCCGGGAAGACGCCATCCACCATAAAGGGGAGGTAGTTGCTGGAAAGCGCGGGAGTTCGCGTGCTTGCACGACCCTCGGAAGGATGGAGGGTGAGGACGCGAAGGCTCCGGCCGATTTGCGACTGGCGGAACGCGACGGCTTTGCGTTCGCCGAGAGCGCGCAGTTCGCGGGCGCGGCGCTTGATGACCGCGCCGGCAACGTGGTCCGAGAGAGAAGCAGCCTTGGTGCCGGGGCGCTTCGAATAAGAGAAAACGTGGAGATAGGTGAACGGGAGCGCTTCGATGAAGGCGAGCGTGGCGGCGTGGTCGTCCTCCGTTTCACCGGGGAAACCGGCAATGACGTCTGCACCGATGGCGGCGTGCGAGAGTCGTTCGCGGATGAGTTCGACGCGGCGTGCGTAATGCTCGGCGCGATACCAGCGGTGCATAGCGGAAAGGATGCGGTCTGAACCGGACTGAAGAGGCATGTGGAAGTGCTGCGCGAGGCGCTCGGTGGAGGCGAAAAGTTCAACGAGGTCCTGCGTGACGTCCATGGGCTCGATGGAGCTGATACGCAAGCGCTCGACGCCGGTCTCGTCCAGAATCCTCCGGAGCAAGTCTTCGAATTCAACGCGAGGCGAGAGATCGCGGCCGTAAGTGCCGAGATTGATCCCGCTCAACACGATTTCTCGATAACCCGCGTGACTGAGTTTCTGCAGTTCGCGAATCACGGTCCCGGGAGGCAGGCTGCGGCTTTTTCCGCGAACAAATGGAATCACGCAAAACGAGCAGCGTGAGTTGCAGCCGTCTTGAATCTTGACGGTTGGCCGCGTGTGATTCCCTTCTCCACCGAAGACGGGAGAGGAAAGCAGAGTTTGCTGATCGAAAATGTCGCCGAGCAAAATTTCGGCAGGCTGCCGTGTTTCCGCCGGGGATGCCGGAAAAATCGCGGCGAGCGGGAAAAATCCATTCGAACGTGCAGGTTCGGTTGGAGCGGAAATTGTCTCAATCAAATCAGGGATTTGCGGCTTGTGCGAATTGCCTACCACCCACGCCACGCCTGGAAGCCGGCTCAATTCTTCCGGCGCGCGCTGTGCATAACAACCTGTGGCGATGACGCGAACACGGGGATTTGCGGCGTGCAACTTGCGAATCGCGTCGCGCGCCTGCGCGTCCGCGGAAGCGGTCACGGTGCAAGTGTTCACGACCACAATGTCGGCGTCGGACGCGTCCCGGACAGACGTGCAGCCACGTTCGATGAGTTGCCGTTCGAGTGCGGCGCCGTCCGCCTGCGTGGCGCGACAGCCAAACTGTTTAATGTAAAACGTGGTCATCAGCTTTCTTGCTCACGCGAAATCCAAAGCGCAAAACAAGGATATCGGCTTTCCACGCCTGCGGAAAGCTCTCTTCGGGCTAAACAATTGGACTTAGCGTGGCGGCCTTTACTCACCGAAGCCCGCGCCGCTACAATCTTTCACGCCATGGCGCGCAAACGAACAAGTCCAACCGCGCTCGACAACCCAACCCTTTCCATCGTGATCCCCGTTTACAACGAGCGCGGAACCATCGAGGAGCTTTTGAGGCGCGTCCTGGATATGGACATCCGCAAGGAAGTGATCATTGTGGATGATTGTTCAACCGACGGCTCGCGCCAACTTCTGGAAAATATGGCGGCGAGGCAAGCGAACGGCGAAAAATTTGCCCAAGCACAGGACGGAAGCGAGCCCGTTGAATTGCGGGACCTTCGGTTCTTCTTTCAGATGCCGAACCAGGGCAAAGGCGCCGCGCTGCGACGCGGATTTGCGGAAGCCACCGGCGACATCGTGCTCGTACAGGATGCCGACCTCGAATACGACCCGCGCGATTATCCGGTTTTACTCGAGCCCATCATCGATGGCCGGGCGGACGTGGTTTACGGCTCGCGGTTTCTCGGCGGACCGCAGCGCGTGCACTACTTCTGGCACTACGTGGCCAACCGCATGCTCACTTTGCTCTCGGATATTTTCACCAATTTGAAGCTGACAGACATGGAGACGTGCTACAAAGTTTTCCGCAGAGAAGTTCTAACGGGTATCGCAATCAAATCGGACCGCTTTGGATTCGAACCAGAGATCACCGCGAAAATCGCCAAACACAACTGGCGCATCTACGAAGTGCCCATCACCTACGCCGGGCGCACGTACGAAGAAGGTAAGAAGATTACGTGGAAAGACGGCGTGCAAGCCCTGTGGTGCATCATCCGCTTTCGCTTGGGGGATTAAGCTGAAGCGCGCGCATCGTTCTCGTAACCGCGCGGATGTTTCTGCTTCCATCCCCAAGCCGATTGAATGATTTCCTCAAGGGAAGAGTGCGACGCTTCCCAGCCAAGCACGCGCTTTAACTTTTCCTTGCTCGCCACCAGCACCGCAGGATCACCCGGGCGGCGCTGCCCGAGTTTGCGGGGAATTTTCCGCCCCGTAACCCGCTCTGCCACGTCGATCACTTCGAGAATGGAATAGCCCCGGCTGTTGCCCACGTTGAATGCTTCGCCCGACACGCGGTCAATCTCCATCAACGCGCGCACGTGAGAATCCGCAATGTCGAGCACGTGAATGTAATCGCGCACGCAGGTGCCATCCGGTGTGGGATAGTCGGTTCCGAAAACGTCCACGTGGGGCAAGTCCCCTGCCGCCGCATCCAACACGCGCGGAATCAAGTGCGTTTCCACGCGATGATGTTCGCCGCGTTCCTTGGAAGCGCCGGCGGCATTAAAATAGCGGAGGATAGCGTACTGAAGTCCAGTGTAGGCCTTGTAATCGGCGAGAATGCCCTCGAAAACCAGCTTGGATTTTCCATAGGGATTAATGGGCGCCTTCGGGTGATCCTCAGGAATAGGAACGGTTTTCGGCTCGCCGTAGGTCGCGGCGGTCGAGGAGAAAATAAAATGTCGAACGCCGTGGCGCGTCATGGCGTCCAGAAGATTGACGCCGCAGGCGACGTTGGTCGCATAAAAGATGCTCGGCTCTTTCACCGACTTGGCCACCAGCGCTTCGGCCGCGAAGTGCATCACCGCGTCAATCTTGTGCTGCTTGAACACTCCTTCGATCTGCTGGCGGTTTCCCAAATCCACGTTGCAAAACACCGCGCTTGGCGGAACCGCAGCAGTGTGTCCTTCCAGCAGGCTATCCAGCGCAATTACGTTCATTCCGCGCGAGAGCAAAACCTCCGCGCAAATGCTTCCGATGTAGCCTGCCGCTCCGGTGACCAGGATGTTCAAGGGACTCTGCTCCCGCCGATTCATTAGGAGAATCAGCCGAAATTCAAACGCTTAGAATACCGCAGAAGGAGGTTTGGAATCCGCCGGGATAAGTGTGCAGATTAGGCCTGGGACAACCGGCGCTGGAACGTCAGCAAAATCAGGTCCGCGCGGCGGCGCACGCCGAATTTGTTCAGCAAATTCGACACGTGAAACTTTACCGTGCGTTCCGCGATGTTCAGCTTGCTGGCAATTTCCTTGTTTGAAAGATTTTCCAGCAGCGAATCCAGCACTTCCTGTTCGCGGCGGCTCAGGTTGGTGACGGAATCGGTCTTCAGCCTGCGCCCCTGGCTGGTAAGGATGGAATCCACGAAACCGGAAAGAAGCTGCCGCGGCACCCAGAACCCTCCGTTGGCGACCAGAGGCAGCGCCCGGATTAACTGCTCGCGCGCTTCCATGTAGGTGAGCAGCCCTTTCACGCCCAGACGCAGCAGGGAAAAACTATTGTTTTCCGCGTGGTTTTCCCCAACTACGATCAACCGCGAGTCCGGATAGCGCTCCATGATGTTCGTCAGCAGTGCCCCGGTAGCGGGCTTGGCGGCGTGCGCGTCAATCACATAGACGTTGGCTTTGGGCGGTTCCAGATGGCGCAGGTCCGGCGCCAGCACGGATTCCAATTGTTGCGCCAGAACCTTGAAAGGAGACTTTTCCAGAATTCGTTCGAATTCGCTCAGCACCAATGGGTGCGGCGACAGAATGCAAACGCTCAGTTTTGAGGACCCACGTTTTGTGTTCACTTTAGCCAGCCTAAGAGAAAACTGGCCAAAGGGGCAAGTCCCTTTGGCGGCCCTGTTCCTGAACTGTTACTGTCAATTAGGGTGCTTTTTTCGGGGTACCAATCGCAGCAGGATTTCGACAATCCGGCCGGCTGCGTGGCCGTCCCACAAAGGAGGGATTCTGCCAGCTTTCCCCCTCCCTGCCAATACGTCCTTCGCGGCGGCGACAATCTTTGCAGGATCCGTGCCCACAAGCAGGTTGGTTCCTTCGGAAATCGTCACCGGCCGCTCGGTATTTTCGCGCAGGGTCAAACAAGGAATGCCCAGCGCCGTGGTTTCCTCTTGAATGCCGCCGGAATCGGTGAGCACCAGCGCGGCCTTGCTCATCAAGCACAGAAAATCGAGGTAACCCACCGGGGAAATCATGCGCAATTGCGGATGATGCCGAATCCCAGCTTGAGAAATCCTCTGTTGCGTCCTTGGATGTACCGGAAAAATTACAGGGACTTCCGCCGCCACCGCGTCGATTGCGCCCAGTAACGAGCTCAGCTTTTCGGGCGAGTCGACATTCGAGGGGCGATGCAGGGTGAGCAAGCCAAACCGCTCCCAGCCCAGGCCATTTTTCAGCCCCAGTTCCGTTCCGATGGAGGACTGTTGCGCCACGGGCAAAAAGTGCCGCAACGAATCAATCATCACGTTGCCCACCAGGAAAATACAGTCGCGCGCCCGCCCTTCTTTCACAAGATTCGTGATGGCGTCTTCTTCGGTGACGAACAGGTAGTCGGCAATCGCGTCGGTCAGAACGCGGTTGATTTCTTCGGGCATGGCGCGATCAAAACTGCGCAATCCCGCCTCCACGTGAGCCACACGGATGCCCAGTTTTGCGGCCGCAAGGGAAACGGCGATCGTCGAATTGACGTCGCCTACCACGACCACCACATCGGGCCTGTGCTCGTCCAGAACCGGTTCGATGCGCTTCAGGATTTCCGATGTCTGCGATGCGTGCGAGCCGGAGCCAACTTCCAGGTTCACTTGCGGTGCGGGAATTCCCATTTGGCGGAAAAAAATGTCCGAAAGATTTTCGTCATAGTGCTGCCCGGTATGCACCAAAATGGCCGTAATCTCCAGGTGCTGCCGCATCTCTCTTAGGAGCGGGGCAATCTTCGGCAGGTTGGGACGCGCTCCGACGATATTCAGGATCTTCAGGAAGTTTTCCATTTTGAATGGTATATGAGTAATCTAAGTGAGCCTAACACAAGGAAGCCGCATTTCGGCCTGTCTAATTCGCCATTCGCACCCCAAAAGAGCACGTTGCCTGCATCCGCATTTCAACTTCTGGGGAGGTCGCGTAAAATAAGAGGCTAGCTATTCGTGAGTTTCTAGGCGGGTGATGTTGCTGGGGGAACTCACACCTGGACGATTGGTCTCGAGGTAACTGGCGAGGAGTGCGTCATTCCATCAAATGCGTAATCTGAACGAATCCGGCAAAGCGTTGCGCGAGTTGCTCTCGCAGCGAATCCTGGTGCTCGACGGCGCCATGGGCACCATGCTGCAACAACGCGACCTGAGCGCCGCGGATTTTGGCGGCCCCGCGCTCGAAGGATGCAATGAGAATCTCGTTCGCACGCGTCCGGACGTGATTCTCGATATTCACCGCGAGTATCTTGAAGCCGGTGCGGACATCATCGAGACCAACAGTTTCGGCGGAACGCCGATCGTCCTTGCGGAATACGGGATCGAATCGGATGCGCATCTCCTCAACAAGCGCTCCGCAGAACTCGCGCGAAAAGCTGCGGACGAATTCAGCACTTCCGGAAAACCTAGGTTCGTTGCCGGCTCCATGGGGCCGACTACGAAGGCCATCACGGTCACCGGCGGCGTGACCTTCCCGGAATTGCGCGAAGCCTATTACGCGCAGGCGAAGGGGATTGTCGAAGGTGGAGCGGATTTGCTTCTGGTAGAGACCTGTCAGGACACGCGAAACATCAAAGCCGCGATCCTGGCGATACGGCAACTCTCCCGGGAGGTTGGCACGGATATTCCTTTCATCATCTCGGTCACCATCGAAGCCATCGGCTCGATGCTTGCCGGCCAAACCATAGAAGCAATGTGGGCCTCGCTGAAGTACGCAAAACCTCTGGCATTCGGAATGAACTGCGCAACCGGGCCGGAATTCATGACCGATCATATCCGAACGCTAAGCCAGCTTACGAGCGAGTTCGTCTCTTGCTATCCAAACGCCGGTCTGCCGGACGAAGAAGGCAAATACCTGGAGACGCCAACCTCGCTTGCGACGCAGCTCGAGAAATTTGTGGATCACGGCTGGCTGAACCTTGTCGGGGGCTGCTGCGGCACCACCGAGCAGCACATTCGCGCCATTGCGCAAATGGCCGGCGGCAAGAAGCCGCGCCAGCGGCCGGCGGAGGCTCATCGCGCCATCTACACGGGGATTGAGGCCATCGAAGCAGAAGAAAGCACGCGTCCACTGCTGGTCGGCGAACGTACCAACGTCATCGGCTCGCGCCTCTTCAAAAATCTAGTTGCAGAAGAAAAGTGGGAGGAAGCCAGCGAGATTGCCAGGCGGCAGGTGCGCGGCGGCGCGCAGGTCGTGGACGTCTGCCTGCAAAGCACCGAGCGAGACGAAAAAAAAGACATTCCTCTTTTCTACGAAAAGCTGATTCGCAAAATTAAGCCGCCCATCATGATTGATACCACCGATCCGGCGGCGATCGAGCTGGCACTCACGTATTGCCAGGGCAAATCCATCATAAACTCCATCAATCTCGAGGATGGCGAGGAGAAATTCCAAAGCACCGTGCCCATTGCGCACGAATATGGCGCCGCCGTTGTTGTCGGCTGCATTGATGAGGACCCCGTCCAGGCGCAGGCGTTCACGCGCGAGCGCAAGCTGGCGATCGCCCAACGTTCTTACAAATTGCTTACAGACAAATACGGCCTCGCGCCCGAAGACATCATCTTCGATCCGCTGGTCTTTCCCTGTGCCACGGGCGACGAAAACTACATTGGCGGCGCGGTCGAAACGATGGAAGGCATTCGCCTGATAAAACAGGCGCTGCCGGATGCGCGCACGATTCTCGGTATTTCCAACGTTTCATTCGGGCTGCCGCCTGGCGCGCGCGAGGTGGTGAACTCCGTCTTCTTGTATTACTGCACGAAAGCGGGGCTCGATTTGGCCATCGTCAACACGGAAAAGATTGAGCGCTTCGCATCTATCCCCGCTCACGAGCGAGACCTTGCTGAAAATCTGCTGTTTTCGCACCCGCCCAAGAGCGTACCCGCTGGTCATCCAAACACAAGCCTTTTGATCAACGCTTGCGCGGACTGGCGCCAGCAGAGCAAAGAACAGCGCGCGGCCGTCAATCAATATTGGATTGCCGCTATCGCCGAACATTTCCGCACCGCCAAGAAGAAGGAAAAAGCGCGCAACGATTTACCTCTTGATGAGCGGCTCGCGAACTACATCCTTGAAGGCACGCGCGACGGACTAGTCGCCGATCTCGAGCGCAAGCGTACGGAGGGCGCGGCTCCGCTCGACATCATCAACGGTCCGCTGATGGCTGGAATGGCGGAAGTCGGCCGCCTTTTCAACGCCAACGAATTGATCGTCGCGGAAGTGCTGCAATCCGCGGAAGCCATGAAAGCCGCCGTGAGCCACCTGGAGCAGTTCATGGAAAAAGCGGACACCGCCAAGCGCGGCAAAGTGGTTCTTGCCACGGTCAAGGGCGACGTCCACGACATTGGCAAAAACCTCGTCGAGATTATTTTCAAAAATAACGGCTACGATGTGGTGAACCTCGGCATCAAGGTGCCGCCGGAAGAGTTGATCAAGGCCTATCAAGAGCATCATCCCGACGCGATCGGCCTATCCGGCTTGCTGGTGAAGAGCGCGCAACAGATGGTGACCACTGCCAGCGACTTGAAAGACGCTGGCATCGAGATTCCGCTGCTTGTGGGCGGCGCCGCGCTTTCTGCCAAATTTACGCAAACCAAAATCGCGCCCAGCTACGGCAAAGCCGTCTGCTATGCAAAAGACGCGATGACAGGCCTGCGCTTGATGAATCAGCTGATGGACCCGGCCACGCGCGAAACTGTCTTGCGCGAGCACACGGCGTCTGGAAATGGTTTTAAAGTATCCACCACCGTCAGCGTTGCGCCCCTTCCCAAGGTGACGCGCTCGCCCCGTGTGCGCGTGGATCTGCCGATTCCGCCAGTGTCCTTTCTCGACCGGAAGGTCCGTCTCGTCCCCGACCTGCGCGAAATCTGGGGCTACATTAATCCTTACATGCTGTTCGGACGCCACCTGGGTTTCCGCGGCGACTTCGAAAAGCATTTGGCCGAACGCGATCCGAAAGCCATCGAGTTGTTCGAGAGCATGGAAGAAGTGAAGAAAGAAGCCGCTTCGTTCATGAAGGTCCGCGCCGTCTGGCAATTCTTCGAGGCGCAATCGGAAGGCGAATCATTGCATCTCTTTGCGCCAGGGGCGAAAGAGGCTCTGCATACGTTCCGCTTTGCGCGGCAGCGACAGGGCGACTTCCTTTGCCTTAGCGACTATGTTTTGCCCACTCAGAACGGCCGTCGTGACCACCTGGCGCTCTTCGTTGTAACCGCCGGCGAGGGCATTCGCCAGCGCTCCGAAAAGGCAAAGAATGATGGCTACTATTTCCTCAGCCACGGCTTGCAGGCCCTTGCAATAGAAACCGCGGAGGGCTGCGCCGAATGGCTGCACCGCCGCATCCGCGAAGACTGGGGCTTTCCCGACCCTCCCGAATTGACCATGGCGCAGCGATTTACTTCGCGCTATCGCGGCAAGCGTTACAGTTTTGGGTATCCCGCCTGCCCCAACCTCGAAGACCAGGCTGGCATGTGGAAGCTGCTGAAGCCCGAGGAGATCGGCGTGCAACTCACCGAAGGATTCATGATGGACCCGGAAGCCAGTGTCAGCGCGCTGGTCTTCCACCACCCCGACTGCAGTTATTTCTCAGTTGGCGATTCCGCTGAATCGCAATAGGTTAGCTTCGGCAGCGGAGCTGCGAACATAGAGAAGTCCCCAACTTCACCCAAATGCTTGAAGTTTTTTCTTAAGTTAAAAGCAAAATAGGCGGTCAAAGGGTTCATGCGAACCTGAAACAGTACAGCCCGATTTTCAAGAATTTCGTTTTCTAACTCAGAACTTAGGACCAAGAACTAAGGACTGAAGTATTCAGTACGCCCCGTCCCCGCTCAAAACGGCTCCGGGAGTTTGCAGGAGAATCTTGACATCCACCCAAATCGACCAGGACTGCGAATAGCGCAGGTCCAGGCGAACCATGTCGTCAAAGCAGGTGCGGCTTCGGCCGCTCACTTGCCACAACCCGGTAACGCCGGGCTTCACTTCCAAAACCCGGCGGCGGTGCCAGATATCGTAGATTTCGAACTCATACGGCAGAGACGGGCGCGGGCCTACCAGCGACATATCGCCCATCAAAACGTTCCAAAATTGTGGAAGCTCGTCCAGGCTCGTCTTGCGCAGCAGTCGACCCAGGGTCGTCACGCGGGAATCATTTTTGATTTTGTACACCGCAGGCTTGCCCGACTCCTTGTGCGCGCTGTCCGTCTGTCCGTTAATGTAGCGCTGCACATATTCCTGATGGATCTTAGGATCGTTGTTCACGTACATCGTGCGGAACTTTAGGCAACGGAACTTCGAACCGAACTGGCCAAGCCGTTCTTGCCGGAAGATCACGGGCCCTTTGGAGGTCAGCTTGATGGCAAGCGCAATGATCGCAAGCACCGGGCTCAGGACGAGCAACAAAAAAGCGCTGCCCAGAACATCGAGCACGCGCTTCGCAACTTGAGAAGCGCGCTTCTTAGGAGTTCCTTTGGCCAGATCCGGGTAGAAGCGGCTGTCAGCCACCTTCTCGCCCTTGCCTTGTTCGCCTTTTTCGGGGAAAAGGTGCGTTGTTACCACTAGGCTCGATGCGACTTTCCGGCCAAGCTCGCCGTGCAGCGCCTGCAGAACCTTGGAACGCAAAATCTCCGAGATCGGCGTTTCACCTTCGCAGGTCACTTCCGTGAAAATCACTCCGAGGACCACACCCTTTTCATACCAGCCGATCAAGTCCGTTTCGCGCGTGGATTTCAGAAGGACGGAGCAGATGCGGCTCAGGAAGCGGTCGGACGCCTTTTCCTCGATGAACGCGCTGGCGTCGAGAAGCATCAGTACGAAAGGCTTTCGCGAACGCTCCGCCCGCCGCCGCTCAAGCGTGAGCATACTGCGGAACGATTGCTCCAGCAAAACCTCTTCGCGGCTTTCCATCAACGACCCGACGGCCGATGCCGCCTTGCGCGTCGTCGAGCGGAGAACTCCCTGTTCCCACAACGCCGGAATTCTTGAGTAGCCGTTTCCCATTTAGGTTTCAGTCCTCGCGAAATTCCACAACTCTTTGAATCTTAAGCAACCACCGGTTCGAACGACGGCACAATCACGCGCGCTTGCTGCGTGCCGCTGTGTTTCGGTTGAATCGGTGAAACCGCGCAACGGTCAATTTCCAGCGCCACAGACCGCCGCAGCAGCGATATCGA
>QHYL01000536.1 GCA_003224105.1 Acidobacteriota bacterium
CTTCATCTTCCTTCCACGCTTGTTCCGCCTGATACCGCAAGTACGGCGTGATGCGCGGCCCCGATGACAGAGGCGGCTTCAACACTCGGAAAAATTCGGGCGGAGGAGGATCGGTTCCAGCCACCGAACAAAATGCGCTCGCGCCTGCCAGCAAAACTCCGATGCAAGTCCGAATCACGGCGCTTTCACCGTCAACGAGCCCATCGCATACCATCCGTCTTCTTGACGGCCTTCCACGGCAAGGCGAATGCCGGGCTTGCCGGTCCTCGGATCCAGCATCGCAATGCGAACCTCGTAATTCCCTTCCGCCAGATTTTCCGGAATGTACAACGTTCCGTCGTATACGGCATCGCCGGGAAGCCATTTGCGAATGTCCACCGGCACGGGAATCACGGGTGCGATCTTCGGAGATCGCAATTCCATCGCCAGCGTAAATTCCTTGTAGATCGGCGCCACTCCTTCGTTCAGCCACCACATGTGAACCGGCATCATGGTTCCGGCCGCGATTACTTTCGAATATTCCAGCCGCCGCAAATTGAATCGGTAGCCGATCTTTTTCTGAAACGCATCGAATTGAGCTTTCCACTCGCTCGGTATTGGCGCAGACTTGATGTTCACGGTGCTGACGTGCCAGCGCAGCGCCTGATCGAGGATGTAGTCCAGGTCGTAGCCTCTTTCCTTCCAGCCGGCGACCGTGTAACAGGTTTCCAGCGAAACGGGCCTGCGTTGCCAAACACTTTGAATTCCCGCACGCACAATCTGTTGGGGATAAATCTCCAGCATTTCCGCGGGAAAATAAACATTCGTTGAACTCGTGCGCATGTCTCCGAGGCAATCCAGTCGCCACCCCGCGCCATGCTCGGTTCCGTAAGTAAGGGCCTGCTGCTCGTCAAAATTCATCAGCAGCGTGGTTCGCGGAAAAGCTTCAATCCAAATATCAATCAATTGCTTTTGAAACGGAAAAGCTGGCATGTAGGGGCTCCAACCCTCTCCCCAGTAGCCCACGGAAGAAATATCCACACTGTCGAGATAAGGATCCCCATCGTAACGCTTCCCTGCTTCCGCAACGAGTTCGCCCCAATACTTGAGATACAACGGATCGCTGAAATCCGGCTGCCAAGTCTGGCCGTCTTTGTCCGTGGCTTTGTTCGCGCGCCGCGCTCCCGAATTCCGATACCACTCGGGAAGAGGATCCTGGTTGGAGTATGGCATCAGCCGAATGGCAAGCGTTTGTCCATGCGCCCGCGCCTCTTCTAACGCCAGGTCTACAATCTCCCAGTGAAACTTTCCCGGCTCCGGTTCGAGAACATTCCAATACCAGCGGCAATAAGAAACGGACGTGTCGGGGAAGTCCGGTTTGCTCGCCGCTTGCGGCAACTTCGTTACGGGTCCTACTTCGGACCACTTCAACGGCGGATTGGGTTCCTGTCCGTTGAACCGCTGAAACGTGGTGATGCCCATTCCCGGATTTATGAGCACGTCATGAATCGGCTTGGGCCGAACCACGACGACATTCGTTTGTGCAATCGATGTGTACGGAATCGCGAGCGCAATAAAAATCCACAGGCAAAAAATATTGGCAAGTCTGACCAGCAATGCATTCCTCTCCGCGCAACGCACAAACGCGCTCATTGAACGAGGCATCCCGAGTTCTCCATTCCACCGAGAAATTCCGGATGCACACTCTATCGCGCCCCGGTCCTCTCTTCAATTCACAAGTGAATATGCCCTATTTATCTGGAAGCGAAAACGCCGCAAGTGTATCGGACACTTTGCCCCTGAAATATCCGCCGCCACCGGCAGCGATCACGACAAACTGCCTGCCTGTTTTCCTCCCCAAGTAAGTGATGGGAGTAGCATGCGCGCTCGCTTCTAGCTCCGCGGCCCACAATTCCTTTCCGGTTTTTGCATCGAACGCACGGAAGTGGCTATCCATCGCCGCACCGATAAATACCAATCCGCCGGCCGTCACAATCGAGCCGCCGAGATTCGGGGTGCCTGTTTTCTCTTTCAATTCACTCATGCCGCCGAGCGGCACTTTCCAAATGATTTCTCCCTTGTTCACGTCTATGGCATTCAGCGTTCCCCAGGGCGGCTTCAGGCACGGCCATTCGTTTTGATCCCAAAACCTCGCGTATTCTCCGTCTTTGGAACCTCGCCGATATTTCTCCGGCGCGCCATCAGCTTGAGGCAGCATCGCACCGACGGCTCCGAGCTCGTTGGTGTTCACAAACAAATAGCCCGAACCTGCATCAAAGGACGCTCCAGACCAGTTCCCTCCTCCCAGCGTTCCCGGCATCACTAATGTCGGTTCGATACCGTAAGGCGTGTACATCCCGCGAGTCTTCAGTGAATAAGCAAGCTCCGCGCAATACTTGCGCGACTCTTTTGTGACTCCGCTAAGGTCGGTTTCGCTGAATGTCTGACGCACCAGTGGCGGCGGCTTGAGCGGAAAGGGCTGCGTGGGCCAAGCAGCCTCACCGGGCACGTTACTTTCGGGAACCGGGCGCTCCTCGACCGGAAACAGCGGTTTTCCCGTAAGCCTGTCGAGGATAAATACGAATCCCATCTTTGTCACTTGCGCGACCGCAGGAATTTCCCGGCCCTCGCGCCACACAGTGATCAGTGCGGGCTGCGCGGGCATGTCGTAGTCCCAAATGTCGTGATGCACCATTTGGAAGTACCAGCGAAGCTTTCCCGTAGCAGCATCCAGCGCGACCACCGAATTGGCAAAGAGGTCCATGCCTTTGCGGTCCGCTCCGTAGAAATCGTAAGAAGCGGATCCCACCGGCAGAAGAGTCAGGCCCCGCTCCACGTCCACACTCATGATGGACCACACGTTTGCTCCGGTGCGGTCCTGCCATGCATCTTCCTGCCAAGTCTCGTGCCCCACTTCTCCCGGTTGCGCAATCGTGTGAAAAGTCCAGACCAGCTTGCCGGAGCGAACATCAAAGGCTCTCACAACGCCGCTGGGACCCTTCGAGGGATACTCGGGAACGGCGGCTCCGGTAATGACGAGGTCCTGATAAATGGCCGGAGGCGAAGTTACAGAATACTCCGCGCTGGGAAATGCGTCCGCAACTCCGGCACGCAGATTGACCGTTCCATCTTTT
>QHYL01000537.1 GCA_003224105.1 Acidobacteriota bacterium
CGTTTTCTGGAGCGGAACGGAAGCGCGCCACAGCTGCGAACGCAGCGTGCGCCGCGTCCGCGCGCTCCTCGCTCCATACGTGGACCGCTGCCTGCGCGCGCAAAACTTGCTCGCCCACTTGCCCGCTCCGCAAAAAATTTATTCACAGGCGAGTTCTATTGACACGCACCTTATCGCCGACGACAGTATTGCTCAGGAAGCCACTATCTGCGCCGCATAGCGCATCTTTTTCAGAAAGAACGGAGTTTCGGGAACAAGGGTTCAGAAGAAGCAAGGGGTTCAGGGAAGAAAGGAAAACGGATGCAATGGGGGATCGCTCAGAATCACGAGGTGTGGGCCCGGTGGATACGAAACTTGCGCAACGAAACTGCTGCGAGAGTGCTTGTCACAGCGCCGCGGCTACTTCCCTGGATCAGCAGGCTCTTTGCCTGAACCATTTTCTTCTCCGCTGCTACGCGCAGTTGGAGGCCGTTGATCCGCGCGGCCAGAAATCGCGTGAGCTGCGTGTGGATCTCGCCACCGTGCGCGCCTTCATCGAAGAGTGCTCGCGCAAAGCTCTCGAAGTCAGTTTGCAATCCGAGAATTTGACCAATCTCGAACGCGCGCGCTTGTTAGACATTCTGCTGTGGGCCAGCGAATTGTTCCTGGTCCTTCGCGCGCCCCGCGTAACCTTCGGCGATTACGCCGCCTCGCCGGATACCCGCGGCGCAAAGCGCATGGCTTCGCGCTTCTAGCCCGCGTGGGGCCTGCTTTTCCTTGTGCCGGAGAAAATGCAATGCTCCGTCGTCGCAAGGACTTCATGGAGCGCCGCAACGCAAGACGCTACTTGCAAAGAACTGCGGACTTCGCGGCTTAGTCGTTGTCGGAGGGCCTTGGCGCTGTGCGCACCCGGCCAAACAGCCGCGCGGCCCATTCCGACCACGACACAGCTTCGAGTTCCGCCAGGTAGGAGTACGCGACAGGCACAACAAGCAATGTCAGCAGCAAACAAAGCGTCTGCCCGCCGATGATGGTCACCGCAATGGACGCGCGCTGCTCCGAGCCAGCGCCGATGCCGATGGCCACGGGGATCAGCCCCGCGATGATCGAAAGCGTGGTCATCAGAATGGGACGCAGCCGAACACGGTTCGCTTCGAGTATCGCTTCGCGCACAGGCATTCCGGTGGCGCGGAGCCGGTTCGTGTAATCCACTTGCAGAATCCCGTTTTTCTTCACGATGCCTAAAAGCAAAAACATTCCGAGCGCGCTCCAAAGACTCAAAGCGCGGCCGGTGATCCACAACGAAAACAGCGCGAACGGCACACTCAGCGGCAGCGTCAGCATAATGATGAAAGGATGCGAGAAGCTTTCAAATTGCGCGGCCAGCACCATGTACATAAAGATGGAGGCCAGCAGCATCGCCAGCAAAAGATTCCACGTGGTCTCTTCGAGGACCTTCACCTGGCCTGTAAAAGTATACGAATAGCCGGCCGGCAATCCCCCTTCTTTGATGGCCTGCACGGTGTGCGCCGCCGCAAGATCCAACGGGTAACCCGCGGCTACGTTGGCGTACACGCTTACTTGAAATTCGCGGTTGTAGCGTTGCAGCGTGGCGGGACCGGCGCCGCGCTGGATCGTTGCGACATTTTCCAGACGCACCTGCCCAACCTTCGCGGAAGGAACCATCATGCGTGCAAGCACGTCGGGATTGTCGCGCTGCTCGGGCAACAGTTGCATCGTGACCGGATATTGTTCCGAGCCCTCTTTGAAGCGCGTGATTTCATCTTCGCCGGAATAGAACAGCCGCACGGCATCGCTTACGTCCGTCATGCGAACGCCGATATCCGCTGCGCGCTGGCGATCCACTTTCACCTGCAACTCCGGGGTGTTGAGGTTGAGACTCGGATTGACATCCACGAGTTCGGGATATTGCGACATGCGGTTGGCGGCAGCCTTGCTGATTTCCGCGAGTTGCGACAGCTCCGGGCCGCGAATCACGGCGGCGATGGGAAAATAAATCTCGCCGCCGAGCACGGAGGGCAGACGCACGTTGTACGTCATGTTGTGATGTGTCGCCAATATTTTGCGAACCTCGGTGGCCGTCTGCACGTGAGTCTTCTTCCGTTCGCTTCGCGGAACGAGCACAATGAAAAGATGCGCGTGGTTGGTAGGGCCGTGCGTGAAGGATTGCACGAGGGCCACTTCGGGCAGCGCGACAACACGTTCTGAAATTTCCGAGGCCAGCTGTGTCGTTTTCTCAAGAGACGTTCCTTCGGGAAGCGTGTACGAGCTGATCAGCTCGGACTGGTCATCGGCGGGAATCCAGTCTCGCCCGACCAAACGATAGAAGCCGAACGTTGACAGAAACGTCAGCACACAGATCAGCAGAATGGCGCGGCGATGCGCCAGGGACCAGTGCAGCGATTTCAGATAAAACGCTTCGATGGAATGCAAAAACCCTTCGGAGTGGGCCTTCTTTTCGCCGCCTCCCAGCTTCAGCATGCGCGAACTCATCATCGGCGTCAGCGTGAAAGCCACGAGCAACGACACCATAATGGCCATCGCCATGGTCCAACCGAAAGAGTTCACGTACTTCCGCGCGTACCCGCTCATGAATGCGATGGGCAGGAAGATAATCACCAGCGAGAGGGTTGTGGCCATGACCGCCAAACCAATTTCCTTTGTGGCTTCAATCGCGGCCTGAACGCGGTCTCTTCCCTTCTCTTCCATGTAGCGAAAAATGTTTTCGAGCACGATGATGGCGTCGTCAATGACGATACCCACGGCCAGGGTCAGGGCCAGCAGCGTCATGTTGTTCAGGGAAAAGTCCATTCCGCGCATCAGCGTGAACGTAGCGATGACGGATGCCGGAATGGCGACCGCGGCAATCAAAACTGCGCGCCAATTGCGAATGAAAACCCAAACAATAAAACTCGCCAGAATGCTGCCGAGAATGAGATGTTCGAGCAGTGAATGGACCGATGCTTTGATGAATTCAGAAATGTCGTGGACGATTTGCAGCTGAACTCCTGGCGGCAGTTGCGAGCGCAGTTCCTGCACCTTGGCTCTTACGTCGTCCGCAACGCGCACCGTGTTCACGCCGGATTGCCGGAGCACCTGAATGGAAACCACGTCTTCGGACGGCGAGTACTTCCGGAACAGCGCGGACCAGGTGCGAAGCTCCTGCGCTCCGTCTTCCACTTGAGCAACGTCCCGCACGCGCACGGGCGTTCCGCCGCGCGTGCCAATCACGATCTCGCCGAACTGTTCCGCTGACGTTACGCGCCCCAGAGTCCGCAGGCCCAACTCCATCGGGCCGGTAATCATGCGTCCGCCGGGAGCTTCGATGTTTTCCCGCTGCAGGGCTTCGCGCACGTCCAGCACCGTAAAATTGTGCGCGGTCAGCTTCTGCGCATCGAGCAAGACGCGTATCTGCCGCGCCTGCCCGCCATTCAAGTCCACGCTCCCCACGCCGTCCACGGTCTGGATGGCACGCCGCACCTGTTTGTCGGCGATTTCTGTCAATTCGCGGCGGCTCATCGGCCCGCTCACGAGTAGCGTCATAATGGGATCGGATTGCGGGTCGAGCTTGGTGATAATCGGCGGCAGAGTGTCGCGGGGCAGGCGGTCGATCGCGCCGGCCACTTTCTCGCGAATATCCTGCGCAGCACCTTCGATATCGCGTTCCAGCACAAACGTGCAGGTAATGTCCGCAAAGCCTTCGAAGGAATAAACGTTGATTTCGTCAATCCCACTGACGGAGGAGATGGCATCTTCGAGCGGCAAAACCACTCCGGTTACGACCTCTTCGGGAGTCGCCCCAGGCAGCCGCACTTCGACGTTTACGGTAGCGGGGTCTGCTTTGGGAAAAAGGTCAACGGCCAGCCCACGGTAGGAGAAGGCTCCGAGGGTCACGAGAAAAGCAATCAGCATCACCGTGAAGACGGGATACTTGACGCAGGTTTCGGCAAGCTTCATCTCGTTTCACGCCTAGTGGAACGACAAGTGGAACTAGATTTGCCACAGATCTTACTTCATCGCCGGTGTGTTGCCCGCATTTCCGCCAGCTTGCTGTACGACGGCTCCATCGTGCAATTCACCGGACACCGCCACGGCAACGCGATCTCCCGGTTTCAAGCCTTCGGCGACTTCAAACCGCCGGCCGCGCTCGTCTTCCGTTTGCCCTGCCGGGCGGATTTGCCGCTCAGCCACGTGATCGCCGTTTAGCAAGAAGACTTTGTAAACCCCGTAGCGGTAATTCACCGCGCCTTCCGGCAGGAAGATGGTTTTCTCTTCTTTCTCGCTGGGAATCGAAGCTTGCACAAAAAACCCAGGCTTCAGCCGGCCATCCAGATTTGCGAGCAGCGCTTCCGCCTCGAAGGTTCGCGAATCCTGCGCGATCGCGGGATTGATGCGAGAGATCTTTCCATGAAAAGTTTCTTGTGGAAACGCATCCACGTGCAAATCAACAGTGACGCCGCCCTTCACCCATCCCGCCCAGCGCTCAGGCACGGCCAGGCGCGCCCGCAAACGATCGGTTCGGACCAGTACCATCACCGGGCTTTGGACTTTCAGATATTCTCCGGGATGCACGTCACGCGTTTTGATCGAGCCGGGGTAAGGGGCGCGAATGGTGGAATCGTTCAGCTTTTTCTCCGCCAATCTTTCGCTCGCTTCGCTTGACACCAGAAGCGCCTTCAGACGGTCCACTTCCTGCAGCGCTACGGTGTACGTCGCCCGCGTGCTCTGGTAACGGCTCGCGGCCTCGTCCAGTTGTTGCTGTGAAATCAGTTTGTCGCGAAACATTTCCTGGGCGCGCTTGTATTTCTGATCCGCGTCAAACAAGTCCGCTTCCGCTCGCTGGACCGAAGCAATTTTCTTGGGGTCGCTGGGCGGAGGATCATTGGGCCCGATTCCCAGTTGCGCTCGCACCTGGGTCACAATGCCGCGCTGCCGATCCACTTCAAATTGCAGTTCCCTCGGATCGAGCCGCACCAGCGGCTGCCCCTCTCTGACGTTGTCGCCAACGTCAGAAAGGACCTCGTCCACTCGCCCTTCCACTTCTGAGCTCAACGTGCTCTCTTCCAGGGCATAAAGCGAACCAACGGCCTGAATCCGACGTCGGGCCGTCTCTTCCGCCACGGTATAGAAATGCACCGGAGCCGGATGAGACGCATCCCCCAGCACACTGGTCGGCTGAGCCTTCGAGCAGCCAGCCACGCCAACAACGACAAACGCCGTCATTAGGGCGAAATTCGCCGCCTCCCTGCGAGATTCAGGCTTGCTGTTTATGAAAAAGGGCACGCGAAGAAGGTTCTCCCGTCTTTATAGATTTGACGCACGAACCGGGCCGACCGTTTCTGACACCTTTACAACAGTTAGGTCCGCTCTTTCCTGGGAAGGGGGCCAGCACTCCTAGGTCAAGGCTGTCCCTGGCTGTGGATGCGAGTCCAGAAACAAAGGCAACCACTAAAATTCTAGCAAGAATCCAGCAAGGAGCCGCGAATTTAAGTTGAGAGCCCAACCGATAATCTAGTTCTGCGGATTGTCCTTCTTTTCTTCGGCTCCCAGGTCTCCGTAGGGCCAGAGGTTAAAGGCTTTCAGCTCCTCATACTCGTGCTGAGC
>QHYL01000538.1 GCA_003224105.1 Acidobacteriota bacterium
AGCTCGCAGAGCACAGTCCGCGCGGTTTGCAGAAGCCGCTCTCCCGCCGGCGTCAGCATCATTTTCCCGCTCTTGCGCTCAAACAGTGGTTTGCCTAATTGCTCCTCTGCGTCGCGCAATTGGTGGCTCAGCGCAGACTGCGTCAGGTGCAGCCGGTTGCCGGCGCGCGTTACGCTCCCCGTCTCAGCAATCGCCTCCACCAGCTTCAAATGCCGGATCTCCAGGTTCATCGGGCCCTCCATCTTCGAGGATCACTCTTTCGCGCGAAATCTCTCCTCTCGCGAAATGCCTATTCACGCGAAATGAATGTCGCTCATATAGATGATGAAATCATTCCATTTGTCTCATTGTTCTTCTGCCCCTACTCTCGATCTGTTCTTGCGAACGCGCAGCCACTTTGGCCTGCGGCAAGCAGGCGCGTGAAAACGAATTGTCCCTTTGGCATCGGTCGAACGTCCAGCGGACACCAGAGTGGAACCGTCGCCGAACGAATCAAGGCTGTCACTCCGGCAGCAGCTTTCTTTGGCCCTGCAGGAAGAATTCTCTATGAGTTTGCACGGCGCTGCCGGATAGATTCTTTCGCGCAGTTTCCGTAGCGTTGCCCATGGAAGAAGTAGAAGAAGTAATGGATTACAGCTAGTGGGTGTTTTGAACCTTACGTTCCGCCTTCGTTTTCGTTCTCTGGCCGCGGCAGTTGCGGCCCTCGCGCTTCTCGCGCCCCCCAGCTTCGGGAATGCGCAGCCGGTTCTCCTCCCCTTTCGTTCGGTGCATTCGTTGATTCTCGTTGATGCCAAAGTGAACGGCGTTCCCGCGACGCTTCTCCTCGACACCGGCGCCAACAACACCATCATCAACGCCAAACTGTATGGCGATGTCCAAGCGCCTCAGTTGGAGTTGGCCCGCAAGGGGCCCGGAATCGTGGGCCATGCGCTGCGCCTGCGCGTGGACCTGGAAATCGCCGGCCGCTTTTTGTTTTCCCAGCCGGTCTCCGTCATGAATCTCGGCGACCTCCCGCAACACGTCGGCGCCCAGTTCGACGGCCTCTTGGGCCAGGACATTCTTCGCCAGTTCCGTTCCGTCCGCATCAACTACCGCGCCCACGTCATCGAACTCGAAAAATAACTCGCCTTTTCGGACGAGCCTATACTTAATCCACGAACAGTTGAGTGACAATCGGCAGCCAGGTGTCCGGACCGTTTTGTCTCACGTTGTAATCTGCTCTGAGGACTCTTTGATGAGGCGAGTTGAGGGCCAGGATTTTGACCTTTGGGTATTCGGCCTTGAGCCAGCCAACAATTTCTCTTCTGGTTTCTTCAGGAGCTGAGTGACCGACGATAAATAGATCGTAGTGCTGAACCGAGCTTAAGAGAACTTTGGCGGCCTGATTTCCGACCACTGAGATCACGCCGTAGCCGCGCGATCTAAGGAGTTCAGCTCTTCGAAACCCCAGGTCCTCGTCGTAAGCGATCTGAAAAATCCTCCTGGTCCCTCGCAACCTTGCCCTAGCGACATTCATCTGCATCACTACCTGGTGGGTTTCTGCATCGGCAGCGTAGCATTCATTAGTCGCATCCTTCGCCTGCTGTTGAAGCGCTGCCTTCGCAAACTCCAAACCACGGACCACGATGACCCTCTGTGGTGAGCCATTCGGCATGACTTCGAAGATTTCGTATACCCGGTGCATGAAGGCCGGTTTCCCTCCGGGTGTTCTAGTGACAACCCTCCCTGTGCGCTGGAAGAACAGATAATCGAAATGTCCAGCAGCGAGTTTGCCTAGAGTCTGCGCTGCCCCCCCCCCGCGATGTCAATACGTTGGTGCTGGCGCCAATTGGTTTAATCTAAAACACCATCCAGTGTTTTAATTTTGATAGGGATAGCGGGTGCCCCAGGCGCTGCGTTTGCGCTTGGGGCGTTGGACTTTTCCTCGCTCGGCGATGCGGGTTTTCTTGTCATGTTCTCTTTGTGATGCTAAAATGCATCACATGAAGAAAGCCACCGTCCGCGATCTACGCTATCGCTTCTCCGTCGTGGAAGATCTTCTCCGCGAGGGCGAGGAGATCCACATCACCAAGCGCAAGCGCGTCATCGCCCGCCTCCTCCCCCCTGAACCTCCCGCGCCCACCGCCTCCCCGGATTTTCTGGCCCGCCTGAAAAAAATCTTCGGCAAGAAACGCATGAAAGTTTCCGGCGCGGAAATCATCGCTGTGGACCGTGAGGAGCGCTTTTGACCTCCTGGGCCGACGCCAGCTTTTTGTTCTCCCTTTACGTTCTCGATGCGAATTCCGCCGCGGCCGCTGCCAAGATGAAACGTGCGGCTCTGCCTCTGCTCCTTACCGACTTGGGGAAAATCGAAGTCCTCAACGCCATTGGACTGAGGCTCTGCCGAAAAGAGCTGCGGCCCGTCCAAGCGAAAAAAGTCTATGATTTGTTCCGGGAAGACCTCGAGCACGGTGTCGTGCAAATCGTCCCGCTTCCCGCCGCTGCCTATCAGCATGCGGAGCAGATTGCTCGAAGGCACACTCCTCTTTTGGGTACCCGTACCCTTGACGTGCTGCACGTCGCCGGCGCCCTCGTTCTGAAGGCCGATGCCTTCTACACCTTTGACCAAAGACAAGCCCGTCTCGCCACTGCCGTTGGCCTCACGATTCCGTAGCCTTCCTGTATTTCCCCCGCCCCCTGCGCACTCTACCCCTTTGTTTTCTTTCTCTTACGCCATTCCCGTTCGAATCCGTGTGTCTATTCTTAAAATACTAGTACCGTAGAGGGACTTGACAGAATATTAAATATATGATAGCTTTGGTTGTGCATTCTCGACTTCATCTCTGCCAATCCTCTCCTGCTGCTATCTCCGCGCCCCTTGTCCACTCTGTTTTGAAAAACACACGCCCATCCTCCTCACCAAGTTCGCAGCAAGTTGCACCGACCTGCCGAAATCTTGCAAATTTGCCCCTTTGTTTTCAATCACTTCCACGATGCCCCTCCTGCAACCCTTTTCTTTTCATGCTTTTGCATTGTTGCCGGGGGTGGGTATGCCCCTGCAGCAAAAACACTCCACAAAAATGACTCCAATCTAAACAATCGAGGAAACCACGTGATCGACACCCTGAACCCCGAAGCACCAGCCACGTCCGCGGGCCCCGAAGTTCCCGAACCCGCCGCAGCCTCTATCCCGATGGAGATGCCGCAACACTCCCCCAGGCGCCGCGACGATCCTTCTCGTTGTCACTACCGCTACCCCAACGGCCGGCGCTGCGCCCTTCCGGGCCTCCCCGCTAA
>QHYL01000539.1 GCA_003224105.1 Acidobacteriota bacterium
ATCAGAACCCCAAGTACGAGGATGAACCCGACGCCAATATTGGCAATATTCATGCTCTCGACAAAACCTCTTCTTTCTTTTCACCGCCCAGGAAGTTTCCTTGCTATCGCAACAACGGTGACAATCAGCGATTACGCGCTGCGAACTTGCGCCGCAACTCCGCCTGCAATTCGGCCTACTTCTTCCTGGGCCATTCGACGGGCTTCCGCATCCGCCGTAAGCACGTCTTCCATTTTTTCGAGCCGCACGCGCGCGGTACGCGACAGCACGCGCTCGATCACTTCCGGAATCCCCAGGAACGGGAGCCGCCGCTCCAGAAATGCCGAGACGGCAATTTCATCGGCCGCATTCAAAGCGCAGGGAAACGCTCCGCCTTTTTTCATCGCTTCGCGCGCCAAACGCAGGCACGGAAACCGCCGCGCCGAAGCCTTCTGGAAATCCAGCCGCTTGAGCTTGCTCCATTCGAGTGCCACCTCTTTGGATGCGACCCTCTCTGGATAGGTTAACGCATATTGAATCGGCATGCGCATGTCGGTGGGGCCGAGTTGCGCGAGAACGGAGCCGTCCACAAATTCGACCATCGAGTGAATCTTGGATTGCGGATGAGTGACGACTTCGATCTGATCCGGGCGAACATCGAAGAGCCAGTGCGCCTCGATGACCTCGAAGCCTTTGTTCATCATCGTGGCGGAATCGATGGTGATGCGGTTGCCCATCCGCCAGTTGGGATGCGCCAGGGCTTGCTCGGGCGTAACGTTGGCGAGTTGCGCGAGCGGAGTTTTGCGGAACGGGCCGCCGGACGCGGTCAGCACCAGCCGGCGCACTTCCCCGCGCGCTCCTCCGCGCAAACATTGATGCAACGCGTTGTGCTCGCTGTCCACGGGGAGAAGTTCGCGTCCGGCATTCCGTGTGCGTGCCGACGGCCAGCATGCCTTCGCGTCCGTGATGAATTTCCGGCTTGCGCGCGATGCCCTTTTTTTTGAGCAATTGCGAAAGCTCGTCGGCCTTTTGCGGGCCCGCTACTGACACGAGTTCCGGCTGATGCCGTTCGATCTGGCCGAGCAATTCTTCGAGGTTGGCTCCGGCGGCTATGGCCACTACGCCGAACCTGCCGGGCAACGCTTCCACCACGGAAAGGCACTGGCGGCCAATCGAACCCGTCGAGCCCAGAATGGAGATTTGCTTCACAAGGCGCCCCGATCCCCTTTTGGAGTGCGGCCGCCTGCCGACGCAGGCAGGCCCTGCTGCCGCATTGCTTATGAATCGTCGATTTGCCGAGTTGGATGCTGATCTACGACTTCGGCGAGTAGATCAATAACCAATAATACCAGACAACCGGAATCGCCAGGATAAGCGCGTCGATCCGGTCAAGCACGCCGCCATGGCCGGGCAGCAGACTGCCAGAGTCTTTGATGCCTGCGCTGCGCTTGTAGCCTGACTCCAGCAGGTCGCCTACTTGCCCCGCGATGTTTCCCAAGGCAGCCATCGCCAGCAAATGACCGAGCGGCACATTCACCCACGGCATAAACACAAAGGCGACGGCCAGAGAGGCAAGGAATCCCGCGACGGCTCCCTCCCAGGTTTTGTTGGGACTGAGCCTTGGCGCAAACGGATGCTTCCCGATGGCTCGGCCTGCAAAATATGCCGCAGTGTCACTTACCCATACGATAACCAGAGCAAAGAGCAGCAGCGTGGGGCCTTGCGGTCCTGCGCTGTGAAGACGAATAGCAAAGGAAAGCGGAAACGCCACGAAGATTAAGCCGCTTGAGCTAATTCCCGCCGCAGGAAGGATCTCGACGAGCGGCCTTCGAGTAAGCAGCGTGACGACCGCCACGCCAAGGACGAACACAAAAAAAACGTCCTGTACGGAGAATCGAATTGGAGAAACAGGGCCGCCCTTGTAAAGCTCAAACGTGTAGTTTGAGCGCGTGAGCACCGCCCACGTGCTGCTCGCGGCCCACTGAACGAAAACCAGCCCGAGAGCACAAGTCGCGGTCCAGAAGCGGTAGGCGCGGTGGCCGATGGCTTCGCCCAGCGCGAAATATTCAAAAAGGGCAAGCAAGGTGACCAGCGCGATCGCAATCGAAACAATCGCCGTTGAGCCCCACAACACCAGGCCCACGACCACCGGCACCAGCACCACGGCTGTCGCCACACGTTGCCAAGTCATGAAAGAGGAATCCCCCCGTATCTGTCTGCCTCATCTCACCATATCGAGAGAAATAAATCACGCTGGAGATGATCCCGGGGCAAATCCATAGTGGAATCGGTTTCCGAAAGGCTCGTACTTCGTGGAGGGTTGATGCCAAGGGGCGGAGATCACTTCGTACATGCCGATTTCTCTTTGCATATCTACCTCGATGAGTGACTCGGCGGGGATGCGCTCAGGCAGGGGCGCACGACTGTGCGCCGCGCAACGGTGGGATTCGATCTCATCTGCGCTAGATTCATCGAGAAATACCCGCGGTTCGATGACCGGTACTTGGAAGTTTAGTCCTTTTTCTGTTGCTTTCCCAAAGGAGAGTGGTACTCTTCTGTGGGAAACCAAAAGGACTGCGTGGATGAAGCAAAAGACGGATGTGCAACAGGGAACACTGGCTCTAATGGCGCTAAAGACGCTGGAGGTTCTTGGGCCGTTGCACGGATATGGAATTGCGCGACGGATCGAGCAGATCAGCGGGGGTCTGCTTTCAGTAAACCAGGGCACGCTGTACCCGGTGCTGCTGCGGCTCGAGCAGGAGGGTGCGATCGAGTCGGACTGGGGTGCATCGGAGAACAACCGCCGGGCACGCTACTACCGTCTGACGCGTGAAGGCAAGCGCCAGCTACGGGCCGAAGCGCGGGATTGGCGCCAGACGACCGAGATCATTGCCCGGTTTCTCACGGCCAACGCAGAGGAACTGTCATGAGAGCCCTAAGGCGATTGTGGGCACGCACAAGTAACTTCGCAACCAGGCGGCACGGCGAGGGGAGGCGGAGCAACACTGCTGCAGCGCGGCCTCGTGGTCGCGCAGACGGGGTTGTCGCTGGTACTACTGGTGGGCGCAGGACTCTTTGCGGAGAGCCTGAGCAAGCTGGAGCATATCGACCTGAAGCTCGATCCGACGAACCGGTATATCGTGCACATCAATCCGCAGACGGCAGGATACTCGCAACGCCAGGTTGGCGATTTGTACCGCACGATCGAAGGAGCGATTTCATTCCCTCCCCGGCTTGGAAAAGGTTGGGATCAGCAGCTATACGCCGATGGAGGATAACAACAACGGCTGGGGCGTCCAAGTGCAGGGCAAGGCGGATCCGCATCTCGTTGCGTCGTACATCAAGGTAAATCCGGAGTATTTCGATTCGGTCGGTACCCGCGTGGTGTTGGGGCGTGGAATTACCGTGAAGGATACGGCTACATCGCCCACCGTTGCGGTCGTGAACGAGGCATTTGTGCGGAAGCTGTTTCAGCCGGGCGAGAATCCGATCGGACAGCACTTCGGTAATTATGCAAAGGGGACCGGCGATTGGGAAATTGTGGGTGTAGTGAAGGACACGGCTTACCAGAGCGCAACTTGGAAAGACCACATGATGTATTTCGTCCCGCTGCTGCAGCGGCCGCCCAGCGAGACGCTGCCCATCGAAAAGGATGAGAACATGTATGCGGGCGCGATTGTGCTGCAGACAAACCGGCCGATTCCCGAAATGGAAAAAATGGCGCGGAAAGCACTGGCGAGCATCAATTCGAACCTGAGCGTTGTGAAGTTCCAGAGCTTCGAGGGGCAGATTGCGGACCAATTCAGCGAAGCTCGCATGCTCTCGCGGCTGACCATGCTCTTCGGCGGGTTGGCTTTACTGCTTGCGACGCTAGGCCTATACGGCGTGACTGCATACGGGACAGCGCGCAGGACCTCCGAGATCGGCATTCGTATGGCCCTCGGTGCGGAGCGCGCGGGTGTGACGGCGATGGTGATGCGCAGCACAATGCTGCAGGCGCTGCTGGGCTTGGCCATCGGCATTCCGGTAGCAATGATGTGCGTACGCTACGTGGCGTCGCAACTGTACGAGATCAAGGCAATCGATA
>QHYL01000540.1 GCA_003224105.1 Acidobacteriota bacterium
GGGGCAGTGAACGTCACGGTCGCGCCGCTCACCGGGTTGTTGCCAGAGTCTTTCACGGTTGCTTGAAGCTGTGTGGTGAATGCCGTGTTGATCGTGGTGCTCTGTGGTGTGCCAGCCGTGGCGGTGATACTCGCCGCTGCGCCTGTCAGGTTTGTCATAGAGAAATTCGCTGGAGAAGCCACGCCTGAAACCGTGGCAGTCACCGTATACGAGCCGGCAGCGCCGTTGGCTGTGAAGACCGCCGCGGTTGCAACGCCAGACGCGTTCGTCGTCGCGGTATTCGCGCCGCCCGCGAATGTGCCACTAGGCCCACTCCCGGGTGCCGCGAACGTCACCGTCACACCGCTTACGGGATTGCTACCGGAGTCGGTTACGGTCACCTGCAACTGGACAGCAAAGGCACTACTGATCGTTGCGTTCTGCGGCGTGCCGGCGCTGTCGACGATGTTAGCCGGGGGATTACCCAAGTTCGTAAGAGAGAAATTGGCTGGAGAGGCTACACCAGAGACCGTGGCAGTCATCGTATACGAGCCGGCAGCGCCGTTGGCTGTGAAGATCGCAGCGGTTGCAACGCCAGACGCGTTCGTTGTCGCGGTATTTGCGCCGCCCGCAAATGCGCCGCTAGGCCCGCTACCGGGCGCCGTGAACGTCACCGTCACTCCACTTACGGGGTTGCCCCCGGAATCCTTTACGGTCGCTTGGAGTTGAGTCGCAAAAGCCGTGTTGATGCTCGCGCTTTGCGGCGTCCCTGCCGTTGCCGTGATGCTCGCCGCCGCTCCTGCCAGGTTGGTTAAAGAAAAGTTTGCCGGAGAGGCGACGCCGGAAACGGAAGCTGTCACGGTGTAAGCACCTGCGGTGCTGTTGGCTGTGAAAACCACTGCGGTCGCAACGCCTGACGCGTTTGTGGTAGCGGTTTTCGCTCCGCCGGCAAACGCACCGCTGGCCCCGCTGGCTGGAGCGTTGAACGTCACCGTTACACCACTGACGGGATTGTTGAAAGAATCGCTGACTGTCGCCTGCAGCTGCGTCGCAAACGCGGTGTTAATTGTGGCGTTCTGCGGCGTGCCCACAGTGGCAGCGATGCTTGCAGCGGCGCCGGCCAGATTGGTCAATGAGAAGTTGACGGAACCTGCGCCGGACGCAGACCCTGTCACCGTGTAAGGGCCACCAGCGGTGGTGTTGGCGGTAAGAGCAGGTGCAGTTGCAATGCCCGACGCGTTGGTCGTCGCCGTGTTAGCGCCACCAGAGAACGTTCCGCTCGCCCCGCTCCCGGGTGCAGCGAATGTCACGAGCACACCACTCACCGGATTGCCAAAAGAATCCTTAACGGTAGCTTGGAATGCCGTCGCAAACGCTGTATTGACAGTTGCATTCTGAGGCGTGCCAGCCGTCGCGGTAATGCTTGCAGCCGCCCCTGCTACGTTAGTCAGTGAGAAACTCACCGAAGTGCTTACACCCGATACCGACGCAGTAACGGTGTAGGCGCCTGCCGTGTTGTTAGCCGTAAGCACTGCGGCCGTTGCGACTCCAGACGCGTTGGTCGTCGCGGTGTTCACACCACCTGCAAACGCGCCGCTGGCACCACTTCCAGGCGCGGCGAAAGTCACCGTTGCGCCGTTTACCGGGTTATTGAACGAGTCTTTTACCGTGGCCTGCAGCTGGATCGCAAAAGCTGTACCTACCGTGGCATTCTGTGGAGTGCCCACAGTGGCAGCAATACTTGCGGGAGTGCCTGCCACGCCACCGACAGGCTTAAATGCGGCCAACACGGCGCCCCAGTTACCGGACGCCGCAAGCGTCGCGGAAGCGGAAGCTGATCCTACCGCAGCCTGGATCTGATCCTCGGTAATGAGTTTGACGTTTGGGGGCGCTGGAACGGAGTCGCGAATGGTGTAACCTGTTCCGGCAGTGTAGGTTGCCGCGTCCGCCGTTGAGACCGTGCCCAACAGCAAATCTCCGCTGGCCGTCGTGGTGGTATTGCCGCTACTCACGGCCGTTCCTTGGCCTGTAGCCCCTGCTGTGCCATCCAGAGAATTAGCCGTCGCGACACCTGAATACTCGAGAATGGCGAAACGCAATGGCCCCGAAACGGTCATGGATACGGTGACGGTGTTCGCCCCAGCTTTGACGTTCTCAGCATAAAAGATAGCCCCTGTCACTGCGCTTACGGT
The DNA here is from genome assembly GCA_003224105.1 of Acidobacteriota bacterium. Classification (GTDB taxonomy): domain Bacteria; phylum Acidobacteriota; class Terriglobia; order Acidiferrales; family UBA7541; genus Acidiferrum. The sequence goes on from QHYL01000540.1 coordinate 2,172, forward strand.
GAAGCCAATCTGCGCTGCTTTCTTGTAAGTGTTGCCATTGCTGTCAGTGACGGTGAAGACTTGCGAACTAGAGAGACCGCCGCGAATGGCGACCGCGATGAAATTGCCACCAGTGTTCGCTCCGGGAAACGCGAGGGTGGAAGTGGTGGTTGTACCCGCGTCCTTGTTTGTGTGCTGTACGAGCGAAATAGCGGCCTGCGCCTTGCCGAATCCCCCTGCAAGCAAAAGGAGAAGCACGAGAACAAGGAAGCGGGAAATGCAGTTGCGAATCACCGAGGAATTACGGCGCAAGCTAATCGACATCGGACATCCTCCGAGGATAAAAAATCGTTTTTCGCTCACCAGACTGCGGGTGAGCTTCAGCGGCGCGGGGCACACCCTGCCTCTGGTAACTGGCCAAACCTTCCCTTCGAGAGACATTACTCGCGTCGGAAATCCTAAACCCCACACCACTCAAGTAGGCTGGCTGGCCCTGAGCCGCGCAGAATGTTTGGCCCTTAGGCGGCTTCGCCAGCCTCACACATGCAATGCTGTTCCATCGGTATTGAGGACAGTACCGGCGAGGAGAGGTGGAGCAATCCCCTTTCCAAAGGGTTACGGCGTCAACCCCATGAAACAAAATGAGTTACATCCACGGTGATTAGCTGCCAAAAGGACCGTGGGAAGCGAGCAGGAGATAGTGAGTATCCCGTTTCCGCTCAAAGTCTTCTTAGTTTTTCTGGCCTAAGCGGATAGAACTTCCAGAACCGCCTAACAGAGGCTACGAACAGACCTTAACTTCAGGGATAGGAACTACGAACTGACCGCCCCATTCCCGGATGTACGCGTTGGTCTTGATCACTTCGTCCTTCAGGTTCCACGGGAGAATAAGCAGGTAGTCTGGACGTGTTTCCCGGATTTGTTCGGGCGGATAAATAGGGATCCGCACACCTGGCAGAAACTTGCCCTGCTTATAAGGACTGCGATCCACGACGTAATCGACAAAGTCCGCTCGAATGCCGCAGTAGTTGAGAAGCGTATTGCCTTTGGCAGCGGCGCCGTAGGCGGCGATTTTCTTGCCGTTTTGCTTCGCGTGAATCAGAAATTCCAAGAGCTTGCGCTTGGTTTCCTTGACCTGCTCGGCAAAACGCGAATAGGCTTCGAGTTGATCGAAGCCCGCCGATTGTTCGCGGGAACGGA
>QHYL01000258.1 GCA_003224105.1 Acidobacteriota bacterium
TCGTCCTTTTTCGGCCCGGGCGAATGGATCGATGCCTTCGCGCCAGATTCAAATATCGGCACGGTTCAACTTCTGATCCCCGGACAGAGAAACCAGAAGACAATTTGAGTAACAACAGACAAATGGAGGTTGCTCCGATGAAAGCTCGTCATTTAGCTATGTTCTTTATTTTTGTTCTTGCGTTCGCACTTCCAGTTAAGGGGAGCAAGACGGGAATCGTTCAGGGAGTTGTCGAAGGTCCCGGCGGGACCGCTTTGGCAACGGCGGAAATCTCGCTGACCAGCAAAGCGGGAGGAGAGCCACTCGTCACGCAGTCGGATGACGAAGGCGAGTTTATCTTTTCGAATGTCCCTCCCGGAGAGTATACGTTGCAGGCGAAATTGCCAGGATTTCAGGATGGGCAACTGTCCGTGGCCGTGGGATCTACGGCGGTCCCCCACCTCCGCGTAAAATTGAAAGTAGCGGAGGTTTCCGAAAAAGTTACGGTTTCTGCCAGCGCCGCACCCGTTCTGCTCGCGGAAGAGAACAACAATGCCTTTCAGTTGAGTGGCCGTGTGCTGATGAACATGCCGTCAAAGGATGGTGACCCGTTGGCCATTCCTTCGTTGTTCCTGGACAGTTCCATGGTTGGCGCGGGCGGAGCCAAAATCATCGTTGACGGCGTTGAAGTCGACAACGCGGATTTACCCGCATCGAGCATCAAAGACGTCGTCGTCAATCGCAATCCCTTTTCGGCGGAATTTGGACGGCCGGGAAAGGGGCGGCTCGAGATCACCACGAAGAAAGGAGTGCACGGCCGTTATCGTGGCAATGCTCTCGTCATCTACCGAACTTCGGACCTATACGCACGCAACGCCTTTGCCACCTCCAAGCCCTACGAAGAACGGAAGCTTGTTGAGGGACAAGCGGACGGCCCAGTCCCATTCCTCGAGAGTAAGAGCGCCACATTCTTTGTTTCCGCCCGCTATCGCAACTTTGATGACGAAACAGTCATTAATGCCTTGACGGCGACAGGGCCAATGATAAGCAATCTTGGCACGCCGGTCGACGCCACGACCCTTTTGGGCCGTTTTGACATGCACATCAATAAGCTCCACAAAGTAACTTTGTTTTACAGATTCAAGGACAAGTCCCAAGACAACGTGTTGGCCAACAACTACGACCTGCCAGAACACGCCACGAACGCCTTCAATCATACGAACGAGTTCAGGATGCAGGAAACCGGCAATCTTTCGGCAAATGTCTTGAACCAGATACGTCTCGGTTACAAGGACGAAACCGATACGACTTCCAGCGTCGTCAGTAATCAGCCGAGCATTCTCGTTCTCGGGGCGTTCAGTTCCGGCGGAGCGCAGGTCAACCAGGCGGTCACAGAGAGAATGGCGGATTTGGAGGACGTAGCTTCGGTGTCGCGTGGCATGCACCTTTTCCGCTTTGGAGTCGGGGTAAAACCGAGGTTCTTCCACGCCGCAGAGGCTTCCAACTTTGGCGGGACATTCACTTTCTCGAGCCTTACGGACTTTGAGAACAATACTCCTTTTCTTTTCACTCAAAACACCGGCAATCCCACAACGTCATTTAGCTGGACGGAAAACTACACTTTCTTCCAGGATGACATTCATCTTCGGCGCAATCTTGCTCTTCTTGTCGGAATACGCCAGGAGTTTCAATCGAGTATGTCTTATTCCCAAAACTTGTGCCCACGCGCGGCTTTCGCTTATTCCCTGGGAGATGGACATACCGTCATTCGCGGCGGCATTGGCGTTTTTTACGACCGCGAGCAAGCCGCAATGATCGAGCAAAGCCGCCTTTACAATGGAATTTCTATTCTCGAAACCGTCATACCAAATCCGACTTATCCGAACCCCTTCGGCCCAACAGCCAACGGCCTTGTGCTGCAGAATTCCGGCTATCCGAGCACCTACCTGCCAAATAGTACCGTCACCGTTACGCAGACCCTTCCGAGCGTGACCCAAATCCAGCCAAATCTTCGCGCTCCGTATTTGATAAACGGGAGCGTACTGGCAGAACGCAAAATGGGCCGGGGGGACAATTACGTCACTTTGGAACTAGCTACCGTACGCGGAGTCGATCTTTTCCGCATGCGCGACATCAATGCTCCGTTCCCGGGAACCACGGTTCGTCCCAACCCAAATTTCCTGAATATTAACCAATTCGAGTCCTCAGCATCCTCCCGGGCGTATAGCGCTTCCCTGTCCTACCGCGGGCAATGGCGCAAATTGCAGATTATGGGCAAATACACCCTGGCTCGCGCGCTTGACAGCGCGAGTACCTTTACTTCATTGCCTGCAAACAACTATGACGCGAACGCCGACTGGGCGCGTACGGATTATGACCGCCGCCAACAGCTGAATGTCGTCGGGGTCTATGCCCTACCCAAGGGTTTCATCTCGTCTTTTGTCTTCAACGCCTGGTCAGGGCTTCCGTACAACATCACCACAGGAACAGACGATAATCACGATACAGTTGCGAATGACCGGCTCCCCGGGGTATGGCGCAATTCCGGAAGAGGTCCTGGCTATCTGAATCTCGATCTGCGGTTGTCGCGTAAATATCGTTTGGCCAGACGGGACAAAGCTCCAACTGTCGAGTGGGCCGTGGATGCTTTTAATGCCCTGAACCACGTCAATTACCAGAACTTTATCGGGACGATGACATCTCCATTTTTTGACCCACTTCAATTTTTGGGCAGCGCAAACGCAGCCAAACCGCCACGCCAGCTTCAAATCTCCGTGCGGGCTAGCTTCTAAGGAAACGCCGTCAATTCAAAGACCAAACAACCCAGCCAAGTACTACCTAACAGCCCTTGCGCTTGCATTTTCACAACTAATGGCCCTATGCCGGATACTCCTTGGTCTGAAGCCATTTCTTCCCGGGCATTCAAAAATCCTGCGTTGTTATGATTTTGTCGCGAATGGCGTAGTGAATCAGTTCCGTCAGGGAATGGAGCCGCATCTTCATCATGATTCGTCCGCGGTGCGTTTCCACCGTCCTCAATGTGATTCCCAATTCCGCCGCAATTTCCTTGTTCGATTTTCCTTCAGCCAACCGCCGGATAATTTCCACTTCGCGCGGCGTGGGCCGCGCGTGGCCATTTTCCGGCTGCCTGGATTCTCCCCCCTTCAGAAAGCCTTCCAGTACCATCGTCGACACCTTGGGTGTTAACGAGATTTTCCCGTTTGCCAAATCCCTGACCGCCTGAACGAGATGCGCGGCCATGTCTGATTTCAAGACGTACCCTCGTGCCCCCATCTCCAATACCCGCCGCACCATCTGGTCGGACTCGTGCATGGTGAGGATGAGTACTTGTGTTTCACGCGCTGCGTCACGGATACGTCGCGTCACTTCCAGCCCATCCATGTCCGGCATCGTAATATCAACGATAGCTATATCGGGTTTCAGTTTTTTCACAATCTCAATGGCCTTTCGGCCACCCACCGCTTCCCCCACGACTTTCCAATCCGGTTGTTCCAGCAATAGGTCGCGAATTCCTCGCCGAACTAACTCATGGTCATCAGCTACCACAATCCGAAGCGTATCTTTATTTTTCCTCATGTGCCGCCACCATCGCGCATACCGTCGTGCCGTTCGGGCTCGATTCAATCTCCAGTTGCCCCCGCACTTGCTTCATCCGTTCACGCATGCTTTGAATGCCCACGCCTCCTACAAAGCACCCTCCTTTGAGGTGTCTCTGACCGTTTCCCGGTATACCGCGCCCCTGGTCGCTTATCTGCAACACGACTGCTTGCGGCGTGCGGTCCAATACGATCGTTGCGCCTAAGCTTCCCGAATGCCGCTGAGTATTGACCAGGCTCTCCTGCATGACCCGGAACAGCGCCATTTCTTCCTCCTGGGCCAATCTTCCGAAATGCGGCGATATTTCCAGCTTCACTTCGATTCCCGTCCGTTCGGCAAATCCGCTCGCGTAGTGTCGAATGGCATCCTCCAACCCCGCTTCGTCAAGCATAGGCGGATGCAAGAGGTAGGACAGGGTCCGGATTTCTCGTATACAGACATCCGCCAATTCCTGGCATTGCGAAATGGATTTTCGCAGCCCACGGCTTGCGGATGGAATTGAAGTATGTACGTGACTCAACGTGCTGGAAAGCGCCACCAAATTCTGGCCGGTCTCGTCATGCAAACCCCGTGCAATTCTTCGTCGTTCATCATCTTGCAGTTGCAGTAATCGCCCGGAGATCTCTTGGAGTTCAACTTCCGCCTTTTTGCGCTCCGTGATGTCCTCTGTCAGAGCCACAAACCCCGAAGCCCTGCCGTTGCCCTCCGACAATGCAGACACGCTGTTCTGAACCCACACAACTTCCCCTGTTTTTCTAATGTAACGTTTCTGGTACACAATGCTGCTGATTTCCCCTGCGAGTAGACGGCGCACATAGGCAAGGTTTGTGGAAAGATCCTCCGGATAGGTGATGGAGTGAAAATTCGTCTTCAGGAGTTCTTCTTGGGTGTAACCGGTAATCCGGCAATAGGCTTCATTTACCTTAAGGAAGCGACCATCCAAATCAGTCATCGAGAAGCCCACAGCGGCTTGATCAAAAACAGCACGAAGCAACTCCTCGTTCCGGCGCAGTGCCTCCTCTTGGAGCCAGACTAGCAAAGGGTCCCACAAATAACAGAAACCATGAGGAGGCAGACTTTCGGAGCAGAAAAGAGCTTGGAACGCATTCATGGCATTCCCCCTCGTTCCTCAGCAGCTAGTTGTCCGAGTGACTTCTAATCGAGTTATCCCACAGGGCAGATAAAACCGGACGAAGATAACTCGTAGACTACTGTAGCTAATACTACGTATGTTAGTGCTTAATACCCTTAAATGTCAAGTATCTGGAAAGTTGCCTTGGCTTTTCTCCAGCGAAGGCGCCAAGACCTGTAAGGGTTCTTACGTAAGTGGATTATGGCATTGCCCCCATCAGACGAACCGTCAATGATGCGCCGCACCGTGGGGTCACTGCGGTCTCGGCGCTTCAATTTGTTGGGAAGTGCCTGTCTCTGATGCTCCCTCGGGCAGCCTTGGCTGGCTGAATTCTCTCGTCTCTCAAGCGTTCTTCAAGGGAATACGTTGGTCTTCCGGAGAATTCTGGCCATCCCGGGCGGATTCGTTGTCCCACAGTTCTACGCGTTCACCAGGCACGTGAGCGCGCCGCAGAACCCCGATCCGCAGATTCAAGAAAGCAGCACAAAAAAGGAGAACGTTCATGCTCAACCCGGCCCATGAAGTTCACGAGACTCAGGATGTGCACGAATTGCTGCTGTCTACTGTCAAGCAAGTGCGGGCGTTGCACGCGACGCTAAGCGCCTTGATGACGGATGTCGCAGCCATACGACGAACTTTCCTGCACGATCGCGCTGATATGGTCCTCTACAAAGACAACCTGCGCATGGCCATTGAAACCGCAAGGCCGATTGTGGATGAGGCCATGCACTCCTACGATGAGATGATTCGGCAGATTCAGGAATCCGAAGGCTGGCGAAACTGACTCTTCCGGCAGCCTATAAACACAAGAAGAACCGGGTAGCGTTAGAGAGTAGATTAAGGTGTGTCAATTCTTCTGTGTAAACGGCTGTGGTTTGGTTTCTCGGGATGGGGTGCAGGGGAAGGGTGTCCCTTCCCCTGCCCAGTTCGTGTAGAAAAAGTGTGCGAGTTCATACGCCTCGCTCCAGCGCCGGCATGCGCTCCGGCCACAGCAGCGTGAAGTGGTTCAGTGCTTCGCGCCAGTGGTGAATGGGCATGGTCCATTTTTTCGCGGCCCGCTGCAGCGCCAGGAATAACAGCTTCAGGGCTGCCTCTTCGTTCGGAAACCCTCCGCGAATCTTGATCATTTTGCGTAGCGAGCGGTTCAGCGATTCCACGCTGTTGGTGGTGTAAATGGCGCGCCGGATCTCCGGCGGATACTGGAAAAACGGCGTGATGCGCGCCCAGTTCCGCCGCCACACCTGGCTTACGCTGGGATACCCTTTCCATTTCGCTTCCAGCCCTTCCAGTTGCTGTTCCGCTTCTTCGGCCGTCGCCGCGCGATAGATAGTCTTGAGATCCGCGGCCATCTCTTTTTGTGCCTTCCAGGGTACGTAGTTCAGCGACGCCCGCACCAGATGCACAATGCACAACTGCACTTCCGTTCGCGGATACACCGCTTCGATGGCTTCCGGAAATCCCTTTAGCCCGTCCACGCAGGCAATCAGAATATCCTGCACCCCGCGATTCTTCAGCTCCGTCAGCACCTGCAGCCAGAACTTGGCACCTTCGTTCTGCGCCACCCACAACCCCAGTACGTCTTTCTGCCCGTCCAGGTCCACGCCCAGCACCACGTAGACGGCTTTGTTCTGGATGTGCCCTTCGTCGCGCACCTTCACCATCAGCGCGTCTAAATACACGATGGGATAGAGCTCTTCGAGCGGTCGGTTCTGCCACTGCTTCACTTCCTCGACAATCGCGTCGGTAACGTTGGAAATCAGCGTGGGCGAAACCTCCACGCCGTAGATTTCCTCCAAGTGCCCCTGAATCTCCCGCGTGGTCATCCCGCGCGCGTACATCGAGATGATCTTGTCATCGAAACCAGTCCAGCGCGTTTGCCGTTTGGCCACAATCTCCGGCTCAAACGTGCTCTGGCGGTCTCGTGGAGTCTCCAGTTCCAGTTCACCGAAATCGCCCTTCAGCGTCTTGCGGTTCTTCCCGTTGCGGGTGTTGCCGGTGTGTTGGCCTGCCGGATCGTGCTTCTGGTAGCCCAGATGCTCGCTGATCTCGGCTTCCAGCGCCCGCTCCAGCACCGCCTTGGTCAGCTGCTTCAGCAGCCCGTTCTCCCCGATAATATCCTCGGGCTTCTTGTAATTGCTTAGCAGTTCATCGATCAACTTCGGGTCGATAGCCATGGTCGTTCATTCTTCTCTTCCCATGGCCGCTTACACAGTTCTATTTACACCCTCGTAGATTATTGTTTATTGAATCTTTTCGCGCCTCTTGGACTTGCTCATCTTTGCCACGGTGAATAGGAGGAGATTTCTGTCCTCTTCGTTCATGCGGGAGAGGCATTGCTGGAGCTTCCTTAAATACCGCGCGTCTTTGCCAGACGCTCCCCACAGTTTCTGTCCCGCTCTTCCGTCGCTCACTTGAGGTTTGGGCGGTTCTTCCCCTTCATACAACAGTTCATACATCGGAACTTCCAGCGCGCGCGCAAGTTTCTCCAGCGTTTCCACTGCCGGCACGGTGTGTCCGTTTTCCACGCGAGAAATGTAGCAGCGCAAGAGACCAGAACGCTTCTCAATGTCCCCTTGCGATAATTCCTTCTGCTCCCGCACCGTGCGCAGCCGTTCCCCTAAAATCATCTCTACCCTCAATTCTGGCCATCAACCGCCATGTCCAGTATTTCCCCCCGTTGGTCTCTAAACTCTAACGCAACTGAGGGGTAACCGTCGAGGGAATTGTTGTTTGCAGCATCTAGTGGCGGCAAGGGAGAACCAGCGTATTGGAAACGCGTGTTGGAATCAGTTCGAGCCCGCTCTCACGGCCGCGAGCCTCCATAGCCGGATCCCCTCTCGTGCCCCTTGGACTACGACCGCGCCGTCCGGGCTGATAGCCAGGTTTCCCGGCCACGCATCAGGCGAAGCAAGCACTGCAATTGCTTTCTTCTGCTCCAGATCAAAAAGCTGCGTCCCGCCCCCACCCCTGGTGAAGGCAACGATTTTCCCGTCCGCCGAAATGTCCGCCCCGGGACCGCCACCGGCGATAAACGTGAATGCAAATTCCTTTTTCCAGGTTCCTGTATCCCAGACGGCGAAAGTAAAAGGAGAAATCATCGCGGCAGGTTGTCCCTGCACCCTCATGGGATTGCTTTCCTGTCCCACACTAACCAGCCAGCGCCCGTCGCGGCTCCACGACAGTTTTGTGACGGCCAGCCGGTGCGCAGGGATGCTTTGCAGTCTCTGACCGCTCGCGGCGTCCCAGATCTCCACGTTGCCAGCGGGCATTCCACCAGGTTGCGCGAGCCACTTGCCATCGGGACTGACTGCCATCGCTTGCGATGAAGCCCAGAGAACTCTCGTTTCTCCTTCGGAAACAAATTGCCAGGACCACGCATTGCCAATTTTCCTGGGAGCGGATCTTGCGTCACTGAAGTCGAACCAGAATGCTGGGAATCCATTTTCCTGCGTAAAAGTCGCGGCTTCTTTCCATGTTTCCGTGTTCCAGATTCTCAGTGTCTTGCCGGGAAACCTCTCACTGGGATTAGCGGCAAGCCATTTACCGTCTGCGCTGAAGACGGCGCGATTTACGGCCGCATCCGTTAACTTGGTGATTTCCGTCCCGTTCGAAACGTCCCAGATCCGCAACTCGCCTGAAGTCGCAGCAAGCAGTTTACCGTTCGGGCTGAACGTCACGCTCTGTACCGGGCTTTGTCCGTAGAGAGTCACTTTCTCCTTTAAGCTGGCCAGATCCCACACTTTGATCGTTCCAAAAGAATACGACCCCGCAGCCAGCAGGTTCCCGTCCGCGCTGTACGCTGCCGTTCCCAGTCCGTAACCGCCCCCAGGCAATGACTTGGTGATCTCACCCGAAGTAGTGGAGACAAAGTCGATCGCTTCGGAATCGCCGTGCGTGATTGCCACCTCCTGGCCATCTGGCCGGAAAATGACGCGGCTAGCATTCGTCGGCGTCAGGTCGTGGACGCGTTTACCGTCGTCCAAATTCCACAATACAGGATGGTAAATCCCGGTGCTTTCGAAGCTCGACATCCACCGTCCATCGGGACTGATTGCCGAAACGACAACCGGATACGTCTTCTGCGCTTCGCCGGGAGCCAGATCAAAAACCTGCACTGAGCCCGAGGGGTCGTCGTCATCGTCTGCACCCACCGTCCCCGCCGCAATCAACCGCCCATCTTTGGTTGGCACGATCGCGGACACGAAGTCCCATTTTGTTGGAATCGAACGCAGGCTCTTCCCGGTTTCTGCGTCGTAAAAGCCTATCGCCGTCTCTGTCGCATTTGTCCCACGCTTCTCAATGGGAACGAGCAACGATTTCCCGTCGGCGCTGTACGTGATCGATCCTCCATAGTAATGAACGCGCGGGGGACGGATAGTGAAGAGCACTTTTCGCGTCTGCAGATTCCACACCTTCACCGCGCCGCACACTTCCACCGATACCAGGCGCGTTCCATCCGCGTTGAAAGCCAGCGCGCTGATGGCTTGTTTGTTTAAGGATTGTGACGGAGCACCGACGGGAGAAAGGGGGACGGGGAGTCCACCCAGGTGAAACTCCTCACGGCCCGAAGAGAGATTCCACACGATGATTGATTTGTCGTAACCGCCAGAAGCCAGCCACTTCCCGTCGGGACTAAATGCCAGTGCTTGTACCGATTGAGTATGTCCCACGCGCAGGAGTATGTCGGGCTTTCGCGCATCGGGAGGCAGCGGTTCCTGTGGCGGAAGCTTCCCTGTTTGGATTGGCGCGGGTGCGAGCACGACCTGCGCCTGAGCCGGATGATTCGCCGGACTAGCTCCTTGCGTGTTTCCTCGAAGAATTGGCCCACCGAACAGGTTAGCCGACGCAAGAAAGTAAATAGAGATTAGCGCAGGGGATGGGATTCTCAGTTTGTTTGTCATGGCCGTATTCCTGGTTGCCAGAGGCGAGTCGAGCTTTTCGGAGCCCTGCACATAGAATAGAAGAAGGTTGTCGCAAGAGGCGCCTGGAAAGCGCGCCCTGTAACGAAAGTTGTACGCGCCGAATGCGCGCAAGTAATGGAACGGGGAAAAACCGCGGTGATTATGGCCGCATGGTATCCTTCGGCCTGTTCAAGGAGGCCCAGTGGCCCGGATTTTCTTTTGCCTTGCCCTAGTTCTTCTCGCCTTAGGTGTGCCAAGTCAGTCGCAGGCGCAATCGTCTGAAGGTTCTAGGGAAAAGCAAATCGACACGCTTTTTTCCGGCGTGACCTCCCCGGACTCGCCTGGCTTCGCCGCGCTGGTACGCCAGAATGGCAAAACCATCTTCGAACATAGCTACGGTGTGCGCGATCTCCGCACAAAATCTAAAATCGATGCGCACACGAATTTCCGCCTGGCTTCCTTTACCAAGCAATTCACCGCCATGGCCATCATGCTCCTGGTGCGCGACGGCAAACTGCGCTACGACGAAAAGCTTTCCGAAATCTTTCCTGATTTTCCGGACTATGGAAAAGCGATCACGGTCCGGAACCTTCTCAATCACACCTCCGGCCTGCCCGATTACGAAGACTTGATGGAAGCGGCAGAAAAGGGGAGTGGGCCTTTATGGTCGCCGGAAAAACAGATTCACGACGCGGAAGTTTTGGAACTGCTGAAGAAAGATAAAAAAGGAAAATTCGCGCCAGGCGCAAGCTGGTCCTACAGCAATTCTGGCTATGTTATTTTGGGCCTTGTCGTCGCCAAAGCATCGGGAAAAACTTGCGGAGAATTTCTGCGCGAGCGGGTTTTCACTCCTCTTAAAATGAATCACACCATCGTCCACGAAAAAGGGAGAAATGAAGTGTCAAACCGCGCGTTCGGCCACTCCAAGGAAAATGGCGCGCTCAAAGAAACCGATCAGAGTTCGACTTCGGCAACGCTGGGCGACGGCGGCATCTATTCCAATCTCGAAGATTTGGCCAAATGGGACGATGCCCTGCGGAACCATACCCTGCTCAATGAAAAAGAAATGCGGCCCGCGCTAACCCCGGTGAAACGTAACGACGGGGCGGAACCACACTGGCCCACGCAACCCAACGATGACAACCTTCACCCCGGCAAGCCCGTTTCCTATGGATTCGGATGGTTCCTCGATCCTTACAATGGCCACCGCCGCATGTGGCATACGGGAAGCACGATGGGTTTTCGCACGGTGATCGAGCGCTTCCTGGGCGACAATCTCACCATCATCATTCTCGCCAACCGCACCGACGTCGATCCCGAAAAGCTGTCGCTGCAAGTAGCGGACATGCTGCTGTCCGCCAATCATTGAAAATACGGTCGACTGGCACTTTCTTCTTAGTTCACGATAATCCTGAAAGTTTGCCGAGGCCCTTCATCTTGCTGCGGGCCATCATGCCGCCGTATTGCTTCATCATGGTACGCATTTGAAGGTACTGCTTGAGGACGGTGTTGACTTCCTGCACGGTGGTGCCGCTGCCTCTGGCAATGCGCTTGCGGCGCTTCCCGTCGATGACGTTGTGATCGCGGCGCTCTTGGTTGGTCATCGAGTTGATAATCGCTTCCACTTGCTGAAGCTTTTTTTCGTCCACGC
>QHYL01000541.1 GCA_003224105.1 Acidobacteriota bacterium
GACTGCGACGAGGAGCAATGGCGAAGCCGAAGGTTTTTGCGACACACCGGTTGTTTGAACCCGCAAGAAAAATTCTGCAGGAACACTGCGAAGTGGAGTATTGGGAGAAGCCCGAGCGACCGCCGCGCGAAGAAGTGCTGCGGCGCGTGAAGGACAAAGAGGCGCTGGTCTGCCTGTTGACGGAAAAAGTGAACGACGAATTGTTGCTGGCGGCGCCGAAATTGAAGATTGCGGCGAACGTGGCGGTGGGCTTCGACAATATTGACGTGGCGGCCTGCACGAGGCGCGGAGTTGTGGCGACGAACACGCCCGGCGTGCTGGATGAGACGACGGCGGACTTTGCGTGGACGCTGCTGATGGCCGTAGCGCGGCGATTGCTTGAAGGCGATGCGCTGGCGCGGTCGGGAAACTGGAAGGGATGGGATTTGGATCAACTGGTGGGTACCGATGTTTGGGGAAAGACGCTCGGGATTGTGGGGTTCGGGCGCATTGGAAGGGCGATGGCGCGGCGGGCGACCGGATTTCAGATGAAAGTGATTTACACAGACGCGGTGCGTGCGGCAGCAAACGTGGAAAAAGGACTAGGAGCAGAGTATCGGGACATGAATACCCTGCTGGCAGAGTCGGATTTCGTCAGCGTGCATACGCCGCTGCTGCCGGAGACGCGAGGATTGTTCAACGTAGAAAAATTCGGGCGGATGAAGCGAACGGCGTACTTAATCAACACGTCGCGCGGACCGGTAATTAATGAAAACGACCTGGTCGCGGCTTTGGAAAGCGGGCGGATTGCCGGAGCGGCGCTCGATGTATTTGAAAAAGAGCCGGCGATTCATCCAGGCTTGCGGCGTGCGAACGTCGTGCTTGCGCCGCACATCGCGTCAGCTTCGCTCGAGACGCGGACCAAGATGGCGTGCATGGCCGCGGAGAACGTAGTTGCACTCCTGCAAGGGCGGCGGCCAGCGAACATTTTGAACCCAGAGGCGCTGAAAGGGTAGCCGAAGCTCGGGGCCAACCTTCCATGGCGGAATTGAAACAACTCGCCCGCCAAATCTTCCACGAGACCCTGGCCGCAATAGATATCCCTGCGACGATGCAGAGGAAGCTGCGGCGGCAGGGCACGCGAATCGTGTGCGGTGAAAAGACGCTGGACCTGAAGGAATTCGGGAAAATCCGCGTCGTGGCGATGGGAAAAGCGGCTCATGCGATGGCGGAGGGACTGGCGCTGTCGCTTGCGCCGTTTGTCGGGTTTGAAGGAGTGGTAGCGGCTCCTTCCCTTCCAAAGAAGGCTGTGCCGGGCCTCAAATATTTTTCTGCGGGACATCCCGTGCCGAATGAGGAGAGCTGGAAGGCAGCAGAAGCCATCCTGGCGTTGCTGAGAAAATGCGATAAAAAGACACTGGTGTTTTTTCTGCTGTCGGGTGGAGGCTCCTCGCTAGTGGAGTTGCCGTTAGATCCGAAGGAAACGCTAGAGGATGTGCGGCAATTGTACAAAGCGTTGGTGACTTGCGGAGCGAACATCGATGAAATCAATACGGTGCGAAGGCATGTTTCGGCGGTCAAAGGCGGGAGGCTGGCGGCTGCGGCTGTAGAGGCGACGAAGGTTACGCTGGCGGTCAGCGATGTGCCGGTGGGGAAAGAGTCCGCGCTGGCGTCCGGACCGACGCTGCCTGACCCAACGACGATTGAAGACGTTGAGCGCGTTATCAAGGCCTATTCGTTGAGCGGGAAGCTTCCACCGGCTCTGCAACGATGGATTCACGATGGGAAAATGCAGGAGACGCCAAAGGCGAGCGATCCAGCGTTTCGGAAATCATACTTTTCGCTGACGCTGGGGATGGATGATCTACTTCATCCGGCACACCATGCGACGGAGGCGCTGGGATTTGTGACGTGCTGCGACAATTCGACGGACGACTGGCCGGTGGAGAAGGCCGCGGATGCGTTGCTGGGGCAGCTCGAGGAGTTGCGCGCGATCCACCACGGGCATCGCGTCGCCCTGATCGCGGACGGCGAAGTGAGTTCTCCGGTGACTGGAGACGGCGTTGGGGGGAGAAACTCGGCGTTTGTTTTGGCATGCGTGGAAAAGATCGCGGGAAAGAAAGTCGCGGTGCTAAGCGCGGGAACCGATGGCGTCGATGGCAATAGTTCCGGTGCGGGAGCTCTGGCGGACGGAGAAACACTAAGACGAGCGCGAGAAGCGGGGCTCGATCCTCGGGATTTTTTCCGCCGGAGCGACGCGTTTACTTTTTTTTCAAAGCTGGGGGACACTGTTTTGACGGGACCGACGGGAAATAACTTGAGAGATTTGCGGATACTGTTGGCGGAAAGAGAACTGCCAGCTATAACGATGTCTTTTGCGCGGTGATTCTCTCGTCCCCGTATCCTGGACAAACCACTTCTCAGGGTTTTGGCGGGGGCAGGCGCGTTTCAAATGACTTGAGGCGCTCGTTCATTTCTTGAACGAGGTGTTCGAGCTTTTCCAGCCGCTGAAGCACGGCCGCAGTGTCGGCGGCTTTTTCAGAAGCAGCGCCGTTTTCACTCGCGGATTGCCCCCCTTCGGCGCCCGCGGCGGCAGGCTTGGCGGCTGGTTTCTGAAGGCGCGCGATTTGTTCCTTGATCATGGGAACCATTTCGATGCTGAGGTCGCTGCTCTTGAGCAGCGCTTCCAGCGCGGGGACGGCGGCGGCATCGCCACGGCCACCGAGAGAAAAAATCGCGGCCATGCGAACGGGGAAATGCGGCTCGCTCAGGTAACCGGCGATTTGCTTGGTAATGTCCTGATTGCTCTTTTCAAGGCTCGCCAGGCTACGGATCGCGGCTGTGCGCGAATCAATGGGCTTGCCAGGAGCGGACCATTGTTCGAGAAGCGGAACCGCTTTGTCGTCGCCGAGCGGGCCAAGAGCGCGAAGCGCGGCGTTGCGAAGGTAGCCGTCCGGTGAATCGCCGGAAACGGCAGCTTCGAGCGTGGCGAGGACGCCGGGAGACTTCAGGCGGCCGAGGGCTTGTAGTGCCGCGGAACGGGCGCGATAGGAGCCATCGTTTTTGGCGATGGCGTCGAGTTTCGCGACGATAGTCTTGTCATCCTTGAAATTGCCTAGCGCGGACACGATGCGGTAACGCACCCACGGCTCGTTG
>QHYL01000259.1 GCA_003224105.1 Acidobacteriota bacterium
ACGAAACCATTGAAAATCGGAGCCGGGAGCGGAAGTGTAAGGCTCGCCCTCGATGTGCCAGGCGCCGTTGGGGGCGAGAAATTCGCCGAAATTCTCGCGGGCCCTTCCGCCGACGCCCGCGCCACGATGCGGCGCTTCGTACGGCCACATCAGCATCTTGAAGTCTTTTTCGGGATGAACCTCCGGCCCGGCTTCGAGCAGGGCGCAGCTGAGGCCGCCTTCGGTGAGGACTTTGGCGGCCATGCCGCCGCCCGCGCCGGAGCCGATGATGCAGACGTCGTACTGCTTGGGGGACCGCTGAACCTGCGCCATGAGGGGTGCTCCGCGGAGTTCTTATTTTCGTAACGAATCTATTATTGCACGTTGTCAGTTCTCAGTTTTTAGTGAGAACAAGAAAAAGCATTTAATTTCGATTTGCGTAAAGACGAGAGAATTCTAGAGCAATACTCTTTTCCTCGCAATTGCAACTCGGCTGGCCTGCTCTATAGGTTGCTTTTCTTCATCTCCGAGACGGCGAAATCGCAGGCGCGGGCGGTGAGCGCCATGTACGTGAGCGACGGATTCACGCAGGCGGAAGAAGTCATGCAGCCGCCGTCGGTGACGAAGAGATTTTTCGCGTCGTGAGCCTGATTGTGTTCGTTGAGCACGGACGTTTTGGGATCGCGGCCCATGCGCGACGTGCCCATTTCGTGAATGCCCAACCCGGGTGAGCTGATGTCCTGATAGACCTGAATATCTTTTGCGCCGGCTGCGGCAAGCATTTCCCCGGCCTGGATGGAGATGTCGCGCGACATGGCGTGTTCGTTATCGCCCCAGGCGCAGTGAATCTTGAGCGTGGGAACGCCCCAGGCGTCAAGCTTCTCCTTATCAATTTCAACGTAATTCCCGTGATTCGGCAGGCATTCGCCAAATCCGCCAACGCCAAAGCGCCATGGGCCGGGCTTTTTGAGGGCGTTCTTGAAATCCGCGCCGATGCCGCTCATCCACGCGCCGCGCGACCAGCCCTCGCGGAATCCGCCACCCTGGTAGCCGTACCCGCGGATGAATTCTTTTTGCTTGCTGTTCACATTACGAAAACGCGGAATGTAAATCCCGTTGGGGCGATTGCCGAAAGGCATTTTATCTTCGTGGCCGGGCATCATGCCGTTGGCGCCGGCTCCCATGTGGTGGTCCATGAGATTGTGGCCAAGCTCGCCGCTGGAGTTGGCGAGGCCATTAGGAAACTCCGGAGTGGCGGAATTGAGAAGAATGCGCGTGGATTCGAGAGTCGAGGCACAAAGGAAAACGATGCGGCCTTTGAATTCGAGCGCGTTTTTGGTTTGCGCATCAATGACGCGCACGCCGGAAACCTTGCGAGCTTTCGGATCGAAAATGAGGCTGTGTACCACGCTGTAGGGCCGAAGAGTGAGGCGGCCGGTTTTTTGTGCAGCGGGAAGCGTGGAGTTCAAACTGCTGAAATAGGATTGCGTGATGCAGCCGCGATGGCAGACACCGCAATAATGGCAAGCGGCGCGGCCCTTGTGCACTTGCGTCAGCACGGCAGAACGGCCAATGGTCATCATGCGGTCGTCGAAATGCTTGGCGAGCGCGGCTTTGAAATCCAGCTCGACGCAGGTCATTCCCATGGGCGGAAGGAATTTGCCATCGGGAAGCTGCGGCAGACCTTCGATTTGGCCGCTGATACCGGCGAATTCCTCGACGTAGTCATACCAGGCAGCGATGTCGGTATAACGAATCGGCCAATCGACAGCGATTCCATCTTTCAGGTTGGCTTCAAAATCCAAATCGCTCCAGCGATAGCTCTGGCGGCCCCAAGTGATGGATTTTCCCCCAACCTGGCGGCCGCGAATCCAGGAGAAGTGCTTTCCGGGATCGCAAGAGTAGGGATTCTCGTCATCCCTAACGAAGAATTTGTGAGAGTACTCGTCACAGGCGTAATAGCATTCGCGCTGAATGGGCTGCGTGCGCGCGCGCTCGGCACGATTGTCCCAGCCGCGGTACTTGAGCTCCCAGACGGGAACGTGCTCGACATAGTCCTGTTCGGGGACGATCGTGCGGCCAGCTTCGAGGACCAGTGTATTGAGACCCTTTTCGGTTAGCTCTTTGGCGGCCCATCCGCCGGTGATTCCCGAGCCGATGATGACCGCGTCGTAAGTATTCAAATTCGGCGCCATGGCGCTATGCCTTCCTCCCTGCGGGAATGACTGTGCAACCGTGGAATGCGCCCGGAATGATTTCGAGATTCAACTCCCTCGAAAAAGCGACTTCCGACGTGTAATAACCGTGGAGCGTTATGTTTTTAAAGACCGTGAAGAAATCACCCTTGAGCTGAGTGTCCGGCTCCGGAACCGTATTGGGGGCATGGCGTTGCCTGGCAGCGCGGAGGACAGAAGCGGCATCGTCCATGGAGCGCAGAAGAGTGACTTGTTGCGAGGAAGAAGCGGCAGCGAAATCCTTTCCGAAAAGTTCGTTGCTCTCTTTGTCGACGGCAGCGAGACTGTTGAGAAAATTCTGGCGCTCTTCTTCGGTGGCCCATTCGGCGAGGATGACGTCAATAAATTCGTTGACGCGCGCACCTTTTGCGCCGGGCGTGTCGGTAGCGGGGATGATTTGATCGATCATCGCAACAACAGTGTCGTTCTGGTGGGGATTCAAAGTGCGGAGAGAATAAGAACCACCGGGATGCGCCTGCTGATAGAAAGCAAAAAGCTCCGGAGTCAATGCAGGCAGAACGGCTCCTGCCGTAAGCACGCGAAGGGCGTCACGCCGATTCATGGTTCCTCCCCGATTTGAACGAACGAGCGGCATGGGCGGAGCGCGCGCTCGAAATAGCTAGTTCGCGGGCTTCGCGCAATTCCTTCACGGGGTCGCCAAGAGGATGGAACTCCATGGCGACGTAGCGCGAGTAATGCAATTCGGCGAGCTTGCGAAAAATGTTGGAATAATTGATTTCGCCGGTGCCGGGATGATGGCGGCCGGGCACGTCGGCGATGTGGACGAGATCGATGAGATCCAGGTTCTTTTCGAGCTTGGCGATGAGGTTGCCGGCAGAGATTTGCTCGTGAAAGAAATCGTAGAGGAATTTGACGTGGGGGTTGCCGACGGAACGGACTATGTCAAAACCTTCGGCGGAATGCGTCAGAAAATACTTGGGATTTTCTTCCGGGTCGATGTTTTCGACGAGAAGGTCGATTTTGTTTTCAGCGGCGATGTCTCCGCCACGCTTGAGGGTTTCGACGCAATTGGCGTGCATTTCCTCGTGGGAGAGGCCGGAAACGTTGTTGCCCGTTTGCATGATGAGGCGCGTGCATTCGAGTTCATGCATGGTGGGGATGAAATCGCGAAGAGCCTTCAGGAAAGCGTCGCGTTGGGTGGCATCCGGCAAGGGAATCCAAACGCCGCAGGTGCCGTCGAACTCGATGCCCAGTTCGCGCTTCTTGCGGCGCGCGTCGGCAAAGTCCTGGGTTTTCCAGTTTTTGAATTCGTCAACGAGCTCGACGGCGTGGTAGCCCGCTTCGGCAACTTTTTCGAGGCGCTGCGGAAACGGCAGATCGCGGTAGACGGTCCAGAGCATTACGGTAAGAGTGAAGGGCGCACCGTTGGTTTCCGCGGCTGAGTCTGGCAGAAGCGATGTGGCAGTTGCGGGAACACCACCGGCGGCGGCAGTTACGGCTGCCCCGGCGCAGGCTCCCATGAATTCTCGGCGACGCATATCAGGCTCCTAAGATTTCGTTACGAACGTTTTTCAAGACGTAGGCCGCACGCTCGACACCGACTTCCCCGGCAAGAATGGGGTCTTCATTCTCGATGCTGAGGATGCCTTCATAACCGACGTCCATGTAAGCCTTGATGACGGATTTCCAGAGGCTGGCGCTGTGGCCGTAGCCGACGGCACGGAACGTTTCCGATGCGGTGTCCAGCTCGTTGGTTTCAAAAGCGAAATTGAGGACGCCGTATTTGTCGCGGTTTTCGGGGAAGAAAACCGTGTCTTTCATGTGCGCGTGGTAGATGGCACCCTGGTTGCCGAGGAAATGGATGACTTCGACGGGATCGCAGCCCTGCCAGAAGAGATGGCTGAGATCATTGTTGGCCCCGATTTCTTCACCGACGGCTTCGCGGAGCTTGATGAGCGTGCGCGGATTGTAGACCACAAAATTCGGATGCATCTCGAGAGCGAGGCGCTTGACGCCATGCTCGCGGGCGTATTTAGCAGCTTCCTTCCAGTAGGGGACGACTTTCTCTTTCCACTGCCAATCCTGCATCTTTGCGTACTCGGGAGGCCAGCGATAGGTGATCCAGTTCGGCTGCGTGTCTTGCGGGGTGCCGCCGGGACAACCGGAGAAGCCTACGATGACTTTGACATCGAGCATTTCGGCGAGGAGGACGGTTTTACGGAAAGTGTCAATATCTTTTTTTGCGATGCCGGCGTCGGGATGGATGGGGTTTCCGTGGCAACTCAGAGTGGCAACGTGAATGCCGCGGTCTTCAAACTTTTTCTGCCAAGCCTTGGCCTTGGAACGGTCAGCGATGAGGTCGTCAAGGGGACAATGATGATTATTGGGATAGCCGCCCGTGCCGATTTCCATGGCCTCGAAGCCGAGGGCCGTAACTTTGTCGAGCATGGCGTCGAGAGAGAGCTTCTCGTAGACAGGATCGAAGACGCCGATAGGAATCTTGCGGAGATTGCCGGCGGGCCTGGGCGTGAGGGTGGGCGCAGAAAAGGCAGCGGATTCGGCGGCGTTGGCGACGATAGAGTTGCCAGGAACGCTGGCGGCGAGCAGACCGCCGGAGGCGGCGAGAAATCGTCGGCGGTCCATTGACAAATTTGAGGGTGATGCATCAGCCGCTGTTGAATTGTCGCGTGATGCATTGTGGAGCGACGTGTTCATGGGCAAGGAGTCTTGGGGCAGAGACGTCATGCGCGTCACCTCGGCAAACGCAGCATATCGAAACAGACAAACGATTATTCTGCGGCATTATACGACGGTGTGAGGCGTAAACAGCATGGAAAAATCGATTTTCTAGGGGAATCCCGGTTGGGAAAGAAGAAAGCCCGAGTTGAGGAAACCTAAATGGTCAGCGGCGCTTGAGTTCGCTGAGAGGAGGGACGGAGACGGCCACGGTGAGGGCGCGCTCGGGCGGCTGCTTGCCACGCTGGAGGGCGTCCACGAACATTTCGATGGCTTGACCGGCGTTGGGCGGGACAAAAATCGTGGCGGTGAGAATGCCGCTGCTGACCCAGGCCTGACCGGTCTTGGGCAAACCGTCACAGCCGAGAAACGGCAGGCTGAGCCAGCGCTCTTTCTCGGCGTCGTCGGGTAACTCTTCAAAGGCTTTGCGCGCGCCGACGGCCATGGAGTCGTCTTGAGCGGCGATGAGGTCAATGGCAGCTTTGCGCGAAGTGGTGAGCTTGAGCCAGGAACGGACAGCTTTTTGCGAGCTCTCCTCGGTCCATTGAGCGCGGAGAAGCGTGGTGTGGACGTTGGCAGGCTTGGTTTCCTGCATGCCGGCGGTGCGGTCTTTGGCTGCGGAGTTCTCCCCAGGTCCTTGAACGCAAAGAATAGCGCCACCGTGAGGCAGTAGAGCAGCAATCTGACGGCCCTGAATGCGGCCGATTTCGAGATGATCGGAGGTGACGACGAAAACAGGGGCGGTGGAGGACTTGCGAAGCTCGGCGATGTAATTGGCGTCGCGATTGAGAACGGCCCAGCCGATGGCGGCGGAGGCTGCGGCGCGGGCAACCTGAGGCAAGGCGGTGCCGCCGACAGGCTCAAAAATGATGGCGTCGGGGCGGTGCGCTTCTTCGGCCTGGATGGCTTTCAGAAGCTGCGTGCTTTGCGTGATGGCGTCGTTGTCGGCATAGATCACCTGGAGCTCGACGCCGAGCTTGCGGGCAGCCGCTTCAGCAGACTGCGCCTGCTCGATTTGGTAATCGTTGTCGTTGGTCGTGAGAGAAACGAGAAAGCGCAGTTTTTTCATTCGGTGCAGGCCTGTCTGACGGCTGTTTGAAAGATTGAAACCCTAGAATACCGCTCGAAACTACGTTGCGAGCGGAAACTATCGGGGGCGTTGCGTCACAGGAAATGCCTGACGATCGCAGGAACAGTAACGCAAAGAACGACGCCCTGTTTTACTCACGGCTTTTTGGACTCCGAGCTAGAAGACACGGACTTGTCCTTCGCAGGGCTTGAGGGCGCAGGACTTGCGGGGCGAATACGAGCAGCAGCAACGATACTGGAACCTTCCAATACAGAATAAAATTGGTCGGCTGCCAAGGCGGCCAGAGTTTCCGTTTTACCGGAGGGCCAGAAGATTTCCACATGGTCGATTTTGGTAGCGGAGCCAAGTCCGAAATGCAGGCGCAGATCGTTTTGCGAAAGGTAACTGCCGCCGCTGTGAATCTCATCAGTCTGCGTGATACCGCCTGCAGTCACTTTGATGCGCGCGCCGATGGCGAGGCGGTTGCTCTTCGTACCCGCGAGTTCAAAACTGACCCAGTGACGGCCAGAAACGCCGTGATTCCTCAGAATCATCGGGGTCCCGTCAATATCGCCGATGACGACATCCATGTTTCCATCGTTGAATAAATCGGCGACGGCAAGGCCGCGGGAGACGCGCTTCTCGAGAAGCGCCGGACCTGCCTGGTCACTGGCATTGCAAAAGCTGCCATCCTTCTGATTCATGCGCAAGAGCTTGGGCTCGCGGTAGGTCGCGCCGGCAGGAAGCGTGTCCACTTGCGGATAAACATGGCCGCCAGCAGTAATGAGATCGAGCCAGCCGTCATTGTCTAAATCCACGAAGGCGGTGCCCCACTTGACGAATGGCAAGGAAGGCAGAGCCACTCCGGAAGCGTAAGAAACATCTGTGAAATTCCAATTGCCATCGTTACGGAAGAGAAGATCGTTTTCATCGGAGAAATTCGTGACGTAGAGCGAAGGCCCGCCGGTGTGCAGGTAATCGCCAATGCCAATTCCCATGGAGGCCTGTTCGGAACCGTCTTCGCTTACGGCTGTGCCGGACTCGAGGCCGATATCCTGAAATTTTCCGTTGCCCAAGTTCTTGTAGAGGAACTTCGGCGTGGAATCGTTGGCGATGTAAACGTCCGGGCGCCCGGTGTTGTTGAAGTCGGCCCAAACCACGCTGAGACCGTAGTAGCCGTTGGGATCGCTGACTCCGGCGGCTTTGGAAACGTCAGTGAACGTTCCGTCTCCATTGTTGTGAAAGAGCGAATCGCCCGCGCCTTTCAGGCCGCGTGGGCCGCATTGCACGTCGATGCCACGATACTTGCAGTTGGGAGATTTGCCGAAGCCGGGAAGATCGTCGAGATGAAAATCGACGTAGTTCGTGACCATCAGATCGAGGAAGCCGTCTCCGTCGTAATCGCCAAACGCCGCGCCCGTGGACCAGCGGCCATCGGCAACGCCGGCTTTGGGGGTGACATCAGTGAAAGTGCCGTCGCCATTGTTGTGATAAAGGACATTGCCGCCGAGACAAGTGAGATACAAATCAGGCCAGCCGTCGTTGTCATAGTCGCCCACGGCTCCGCCCATGGCAAAACAGCGCGCGTTCAAGCCGGACTTTTCGGTGACATCGGTGAATGTGCCGTCGCGATTATTGTGATAAAGGGCGCCGGGAGCTTTCTGGCCTTGCAAAGCCATCTCGACGCTGGGAGCGTTGGTGAAATAAATGTCCGGCCAGCCATCGCGGTCGTAATCGAAAATAATCACTCCACCGCTCATGGATTCGATAATGTATTTTTTCGCGGGATCGGAAGTGTGCTTGAAGGTAATTCCGGTTTTTGCGGTGATGTCTTCCAGCTGAGGAACCGGGCGGCCGCTGCACTTGGCGGACTTTGCACCGGGCGGCGGAGGTGAAGGAAGGGGATGGCCACCCTGTGCGAAGGCCAGATTCGCGCAGAGCGACAAAGGCAAAATGCATTTTGTGAGGTTCTTCGAGAAAAGTGCGATCAAAAGAATTCCCGGTAACAGAATATCATGGACGCTCGAGGGGCTGCGGAACGGTGCGTTCGCGCGATTTAGCTTTGAGCTCCTTATAGAGTTCGAGTTCGCGGTCGGCATCGGCGATGCGCGATTCCTTGCGATAGGCAGCCTGGAGCTGGTAGTGGATGTAATCGGCTTGCGGGCTGAGACGCGCGGCGGCTTCGAGATGTCCAATGGCTTCCTTCACTTGGCCGCGGTCTAGCAGCATCTTCCCAAGCTCGTATTGCGTTTTTGCGTGATCGGGATGAAGAACGAGGATCTGGCGGAAAAGTTCGG
This sequence comes from Acidobacteriota bacterium, assembly GCA_003224105.1. Lineage (GTDB taxonomy): Bacteria > Acidobacteriota > Terriglobia > Acidiferrales > UBA7541 > Acidiferrum. The sequence continues at coordinate 8,277 of QHYL01000259.1, forward strand.
CGGCTTCGTCGGTTTTTGATTGCTGAAGATCGACGAAGCCGAGGCTGAACTTGGCGTCGGGATCGGTAGGAACCAAGGCAAGCTCGGCGGCGAATTCCGCGGAAGCGTCGGACCAGTGTTCCCAGAGGATATTGGCCTGTCCTGCGAAGTAATGAGCTTTGGGCAGTTGTGGGTCGACGTCCAAGGCGCGATGCAGGGCGGCAACGGAGCGGGCATAGTCTCCAATTTCAATCCAGAGCCGGCCAACAAGAAGCAGCGCTACCGGAGTGAGCTTGCCTTTCTCGTACACGGCGAGCACTTCGCCTGCAGGCTTCAAGTCGCCCGTGTGCGCGAGCGAAGCTGCCCAGGCATAGCCGACGGTGGAGTCTTGCGTACCGGAAGGGCCGAGCGGCGTAAAGGTCCTGACCGCATCTGAGAATTTGTCGGAGCCGAAATAGGCCATGCCCAGTGTGGCGCGAAGAGGCGCGTCGGAAGGGTTTTCCTGAAGTGCCTTCGAAAGGCCGCGAATGGCTTCCGGAAAATTGTCGGCACGGAACGCCGAGAGACCCAGATTCCTGGCAAGCCCGGGAATCGAGGCGTCCCAGCGTTCCGCTTCTTGATAGTGGCCAAGAGCGGCGAGATATTGACCTCCCACGGCTTCGGCGGTGGCCAGGTCGTTGAAGCTGAGGCCCAGAATTCCCCGGAGGCGGCTTTCTTCGGCATCGATGGCGGCGCGCTGCTCGGCTGTGAATCGAGAGTGCGTAAGATCCGAATCATCGAAGCGGGCGAAAGGGTCCGTGTTTGGGGGGAGAAGCATCGCCGTTTCGGTTTCCTTTTCGATACGAACAGGGACGGTGGCAGCCATGGTGCCGCCTTGTTCGGCAATTTCTGAGGAAATCTGCTGCTGCGTCAGCTCCATGGATTTTTTCTGGAGTTCACGCGCTTTGGTGAGGAAGACTTCGCTTTCTTGGGTGCGGCCAGAGTTGGCCAAGATGCGCCCCAGGTCCACGTAAGCACGGCGGATTTGATAATTGGAGCGGGATTCATCGGTGCCGGTAAGCTTTACGGCTTTGCGTAGGAATTCCTCAGCACTTTTCATGTCGCCTTGCGCATAAGCATCCAGCCCCAGGTACAGCCAGGGCTCCGGCCACTCAGGCCCGATTTCTGCGGCGATCTTCAAGAATTTGTCCGCTTCGGGGTACTGGCGGTCGCTGGAAGCGAGAAAGCCCATGAGATAGTTGGCCAGGTAATCGCGCGGGTGAAATTCGAGCTCTTTGCGGAATTCCGCGCGAATCTCGGGTGTCGGCTTCCATTCATTGACCGCGAGGCCCGCGAGCGCCAGGAAATAATGCGCGTGCGGAGCCTTGGTGTCGAGCGCAATGGCGCGTTCGAACTCGCGCGTGGCGGCGGGCATGTCGTTAGCGTCGCGATAAGCGCGGCCAAAGAGGACATGGAGCGAGGCGTTGTCGCCCGCGAATTGAACCATTTGACGAAAGACGGCGGCAGCGCGGTCCTTGTCGGCGGGATTTTTTGTGGAAAGAAGAGAGATGCCGAGCGAGTAGTAAGTCTCGATGTCAGGTGCGAGCTGCACGGCGCGGGAAAGGGCCTCCGCTGCTTGGGAATAGTCGGATTTGGACAAGGAGGCTCGGCCGGAAATGGTCAGCGCACGCACGTTATTGGGATCGGAAGCGAGGACGCGGCTCGAATCGGCGATGGCCTCGTCCGGGCGATTGGCACCGAGTTCGCTCATAGCCAAGTCAAGGCGGGTGTCCGGTGAGTTTTCAAAGTCCAGCGAGCGCCGGTAGATTTCGATGGCCTGGGGATAGGCGGACTCGACCAGGCGCAGACGCGCTATCTGCCGAAGAGCCAGCGAGATGACTTGTTTATTGGCTTGGGCGGCGGCAAGAAGATCCGCAGAACCGCGCGCGGAACGGGCGGCGTCGATGCGCTTGTCCAGCTCTTTGCTTAAATCATTGTCCAGGGCTGTGGCGCGCTTCGCAGGAGCGTTTGGAGGGCTCTTTTTAGTCTTTGTTGATTGCGCAAAGGCGAAGCCAGCAACGAACCATGGAATCGCAACGCATAAAAGCGTACCGGCGATTCGGGGTGCGAATCGGCCGAGAGTTAGTAACGAGAATTGTCGTCTAAAGGATTGAGCGATCACGCGTTCGAGGCCCAGACATCCGAACTCAAAAGTAAACGGCGGGGCTGGAAATCGCAAGCCCCGCCGTTGGTTGAAAAGAGTTGTGGACGCAGCGCGATTAGAAGGTCAACTTCAAACCGTACTGCATTTCGCGGCTATTGTGACCTGGAACTAGGCCGAAAACTTGGCCAAACTGTGTAGTGCCGCCTCCTGACACGACAACATTATTTGTCGGAGAGCATGCGCCGCCCGGGCCATTGCAAACGAGGTTGTTGCCGTCATACCCGCTCTGAATGCCACTCGTAGTAAAGTTTGCGTGGTTAAAGATGTTGAACGCATCCACACTGAACTTCAGGCGGAAGTGGTTTTCTTTAAAATACCAGTTCTTGACCATCTGTATGTCGAAAAGCCTGGTTTTCGGGCCGTAGCAGACGCCACGGGCGGCCATTTTCGGATCTACAGTACCGAGGTGATAGCCAACTAGAGTGAACGCGGCGGGATTCAGAATCTGGTTCCCACTTTCGCCTACGTTGCAGCCGATGCCAGTGGCCAAAGGCCGATTGTTGGAATTAAATCCCGTACCAATGAGTGAGTTGAGGTTGAATCCGGCAGCGTTTGTCAGCGCGGTTGCGCCTCCGGTGAAAACGCTGAGGGACGTGCCAGATTCCACGGTAATGATGCTATTGGCCTCCCACCCTCCCACGGTGTTCTCAACAAACTTGCCGTGGTTGGTGAGCTTGGGCAGGAAGTACACTTCATTAGCCACAAAGATATGGGGCCGGTTGATGTTCGTATTGCTCTTGTCCAGGCGCCCATTGCTCAGGTCGGTGGTGGCCTCCTGGTTCACGCTACCAGACGAATTGTCCAGTTCGACGTTACCGATGGAGTGCGAGTAGGTGTAGGCGGCCTGGAACTGCGAAGAGTTGCTGGTCCTCGACCGAAACAGAGCCTGCAACGAGTGATAGCTCGCATGCCCAGTCCTTGCGAAATCGTTAATGGCTCCAAAGTTGTTTGCTGCGCGAAATGGATTAGGACCTGCTTTCGCAAAGGCGGATTGCAAATAGTTGGAAGGTGACACGGGATTCCCCTGCGCCATGGATGTCAAGTGAACGCCCGTATTCCCAACGTAGCCGATTTCTAAGGCGGTGTTGCGGGCAATCTCCCGCTCGACCGACATGTTCCATTGCCAGCTATTGGGGACCACGCCACGCGGATCCCTTCCGGCGCTTGGCGAAACCGACAGGCTGCTGGACAGAGCCGGAGCGGTATCGAGCGTGCGGTTAACGGAGGCATTGATGACGAAAGGAGCCGTACCCGACAGCCTTTCGTCGATACCGACTTCTTCGCGGGTATAGAACTGACCAAAACCGAGTCGCACAGCTGTTTTCCCGTCGCCTTTGACATCCCAAGCAATGCCGATGCGGGGGGCAATGGCATGGTTGTTGTTGTTGATCAAGGCAGAGTTCGGGCCAGGCGTACCGTTCGAAAGCGCCAAGTTGACCCCGAGACCGGCAAGAGCTGTGACGGCATCTTGGCAAGGATGCGTCCCGGGCACGATGATCACTCCGTTGCAAGCGTCGGAGGGATTCGCAGTAGCTCCATTCGAAGTCGTGCCAGTGCACGCGCGCAACAGCGTCAATACTGTTCTCGGACAACCTAAACATCTGCGGCGAAGCAGCCGTCGCAGTTCCGGGCAAAAGGATGTTGGCCAATGGGTTTCCCGTCGCGATTCCCGTGCACGTTGTAGAACCTGGGGTCGGACCGGGGCATCCCACTGGGTCTGGCAATGCGACCCCGCCGTCAAATGGTTGGAGGACCGGGCGGTCAGTTCCTCCATTGTTGTTTTCTATCTTGGCGTTGGTACCGTAGAACGCCCCCAACTTGACAATGTGATTTCCTCGGACCTTCGAGAGGTTGTCTTGGATCGTGTAGAGATCTTCATGGTTTCCGTAGGGAGCGATGTTCCAGATGGTTTGCGAAGAACCATAGGGCGTCAGCCCGCCCCAGCCGCCCCAGCCAACCTCCGGCAGCGCGCCCTTATCCTTGCTGGTGGGCCAAACATTGGGGAGGGCGGTTTCGAGCTGGGACACAATCTGCTTATTGTCACCGTTGAGAGTGGTGACGATCGCGTTCCAGCCCCAGCCGAAGTGCACGTCATTGATCAACGTGTCGGTCAACTGCGACCGCAACCCGACCATAACGCTGTGGGAAGGCTGTGCCCAATCAGAATCGACATTGGTAAAGAAGGAGTCACCCCAGAAGGCTCCGCCGTTGGGCGCAGGATTCGTCCACCAGTCCCTGGTGTAGCGCGCCGTGAGGCGATGTTTCTTGGAGAGATCGTAATCACCGCGGACGTTGACTTCCTTCCAGTTATTCTTGTTGGGTTCGCTCTTAGCCCAGTTATTTCCATTGGCGTCCACTGGACGGTTTGGATCTGGGTAGAAGTTCGCGAGCAGTTGTCCAGCTGGATCCACGGAAGCCAGTTTCTGTGGACCTGCGAGTTCCGATGCGGGAACGTTGGTGAAATTCGGAGCCGCAGCGCCGCAGCTTAGGCCCTGGCTGAAATCGCCGCTCTTCTCGGCCGCACTGGCAACGCAAGCGGCAAACGAGGCTCCGCGGATTTCATAGTTCCATTCCTGGTTAAAGAAGAAGAAAAGCTTGTCCTTCTTGATAGGACCGGCAATGTGATAGCCGACGTCGTTACGGCGCAGTTCTCCTTTCCCCGTCTTATTTTTATTCGAAAAGTAATCATTGGCGTCGAGTTTATCGTTGCGGCCCATATAGAAAACGCCACCGTGCCATTGATTCTCACCCGAGCGTGTGTTGATGCTGATAATGGCACCGGCAGCTTGGCCATATTCCGGCCCGTAGGAACTGCGAAGCATCTTGAATTCGGCGATGGAATCCACTGCGGGATATACCAGGATGGTGCGGTTCGAGCCGACGTCATTATTGTTCACGCCGTCCACAAGAAACAAGTTGTTGTTGTACGGATTTCCGTTGACGGAAAAGTCGCTGCCGCCCTTGAGGCCTTTATCAAAACCATCAAAACTATTGGCGGTAGAGACGCCCGGCGAAAGCGTGACCAACTCCATGAAGTTTTCGCCGGCCAGTGGCAACTCGCGAACCTGCTGGCCCTCGACGACCTCGCCAACCTGCGCCGAAACCGTCTGAACCTGCACGTCCGTAGCTTCCACGGTGACCAACTCCGTGGTCGCGCCGAGTTCAAGTTTGGCATTTACTTCGGCGGCGGTGGAGGTATGAACTTCCACGCCTTTTGCAACGAACTCCTTGAAGCTCGCGTGTTTGATGCGAACTTCGTAAGCGCCAACGGTCATTTGCGGAAACGTGAACGCACCCAAATCCGTGGTCGTTGCCGTGTACGTTGCGTTTGTTCCCGAGTTCGTGGCGGTCACGGTCGCGCCGGCAACCGCGGCGCCGGAAGGATCGGTGACCGTACCGGTGATACTGCCCGAATACTGCTGCGCGTGCGCAGCAAAGGGAACCGCCAGCAAAAGAGCGAGAAGGCAGAAGATCGCGCCCAACACGCTGGATTTGCGGGACGATTCCGGGAGATTCGAAAATCTAATTTTCATTCGCTTACCCCTTCAAGGAAAAATTTGGGGAGATTCCATGAGCGTGAAACCTTTGGAAGCACCGGTTCGCAAAAGATCCATGCTCTTCGTCCACCCCACACCCAATTTTTGAATAGAGGCCCGACCCCGAA
>QHYL01000542.1 GCA_003224105.1 Acidobacteriota bacterium
AACAAGAAGAAGCAAGATCAAAGCCCTGCCCTCCAAGACCGAGGCAGGACACCCGCCTCATCGCGTCAAGCTTGCGCCACGCGCCAAAGGTGCTCGACCCGCCTAGTCATCGAATAGGGGAGGCTTCAACAGATACGCGAGTCACTCGGTACTGGGCTATGGCACCGGACTCTGCTAGTGATGGATTGAAGAGAGCAAGGTTTATCCCGTCGCTCACGGAACTTCGGTAGATCACGCCATCGTACTTGCATTTCTTGATGAATTCACAAAGGTACTGGCTCGGTGTGTAATCAATGGCGGCAGCCTGCGGAACAACAGGCCTTGTCAGCTCCTCGCCTAAACGTGCGAGGAAGGGGAGATCGCTCCTCATCTTTCCAATATCGGCTTCGTCAAAATCAAAAGGAGAGACCATTTTTTGGGGATTCCTCAAATCGACCAGCTTCATGGTTTGAGGAGTTCTGAAATCGGCAACACAAACTACCTCACCCGTATGAGGCCGAATTTCAGCCACGGCGGTACCTTGCGTCGACCCAAGATAGAGATACGGGATACCAGCGGGATTCGCTCGGCCATGCGATACATTTTTCTTCGGGGGAGCACCCATATCGGCCACGGCAAAAGGCGTCTCGCTAGTCTGAATTCGCGCTCGGTACCACAAATCAGGAACTTCTACGGAATTGGGTTCGAGGAAGGTTAAGAGCTCTTCGAGTCTATCCAGATCTATGTTCGTTTCGGGAAAAAAACGGTTATGATACATTAACTCGTCGCGTAGCTTCTCCCACTCGTTCAGTCGCTCTGCCGTTGCGGGCGAAAATGTCTTTTGGACAATTTCGCGGTCGCCCAGGATTTCTACGAGCAGCGCTGATGCGCGAGAATCATCCATTTCCGGACGCTCGAACATGCCCCAGTCTTCGCGGAATAATTGGACAAGAAGCTTTCCGTCCGGGTGCGCCTGGTAGGCACCGATCAATAGCCCGAATAAATCAGCGAGCTGCGGAGGCGGTAAAACCCGGACGCTCTTAGAATCGCAGTATGAGCATTGTCCGGTTTCTGGTGATCGACCGATCTCGTCGCGAAGAAATCGGTCGCCAAAACATCCTGCGCAACAGTTCATAGCTGGTTAGATCGCTTTTTTGAAGTAATCGGCCATGGTTTCGATGTGATGGCTCATAGACAATTTCTTGACGTAGCCTAATCCGGGAAAATGAGCCTGTTCGTGGAGCGCCCGAAACTCCTTGACAGCATCCGTCTCAAGTACCTTTGAGTTAGGACCGTCCAGGGTCTTCATCATCACCGCAAGCGCTTCCGCGAACTTGCCCGCTGGATCCTTTGGAGTGTCCGTTCGCTGAGACTTAAAGTGGTATATCTGCATCAAATTGTCTTGATCGGGGTCGATGAAGGTCAGATGTATCGCGATCGCGTAGGCCGGGCCGCCTTCCTCACTGTACTCATCGCCTACGATCAAGAAGTCACCGAAACCGTTCATTCCTTCTTCCTCAAAAGTCGCGTGTAGGTCCGAGAAGGGTTCGAGACGGTCGTAGTCTTTATTCCGCATCCGCTTAAAGCCGTCCCTCAGCAGGATCCTATTTGCGCCACTGAAGTGTCTTTGATAGAGCTTTCCGCAGAAATCCTCAAAGAAAATGTGAGTGTGGTTCTTTTTCGGCTTTCCTAATTCCTCGGTTAGGGCTTTGGCCTCGCCAAAGCCCGCGTGAATCAATACGGGCGAGTGGGGGGCATGTTCTTTGTATTGCGCCAGGACTTCTTCTAGCGTCATATTTTGCTTAAGAAGAATTCCGGCGGAGATACCAGGCGTATCCAAGAAATTGTGTTTCAAGAGTTCTGTCAGCGGCTCTCCCGCGCCAGAGAGGTCGCCGTGGTGTGGATTCACAATTACGATTGCTTTTCCACCGGCGTGCACGACTGCATGGAGCGCTTTTTCCAGCCCGATCAAATCCTCTCTCACGGGCTCAATAATTGGACGAAAGCCTGCAATCCCAAGAATAGAGGCCATCTCTCTAATTGTTATCAGCTCATATTGCTTGCCGCGGAAATAAGGATGGTACACGCGTTTAAGCCCAAGCCATCGCGTGTTCGAGGCGGGTGTTCACCGCAGCAACGAGACGGGCGTGATCTAACTTGCGGAGCGGAACGGACAAGGCAGCTGTCTGGAGTGAAGGCGGAAGCTGATCGACGAGGTCCGAAAGTGGGAGCAAGTTGCGCGTCTTTTTCAGCACCCGCACCATACCGTCGTGTGCCTGCCGGGCATCCAGTTTAATGAACAATTCTCTTAGAAGGGAATTCAACACTGTATTGGGGGCCGTAACCGGAACACCTTGCGCCAGAAGTATCAGTCGCGCTTCTTCTGTCCGGATAGCATCGAAGATTGCAGCAGGCGAAGTACTCTCTGCTCGATCAACGGCCTCTCGCAACGGGGAAATCCGATGACGGCTATTGAGAACTAAAATTCCCACGTCTTCTGGCACGGAGTTCTTCACCGAATCGACGTGATCCTCCGCAGCAATAACATAAACTTGGGCAAACACCTCTGCATAGGCAGTCACTTGCCGCGCAAGTCTTCTCAAAGAATCGCGTTCGGATTTCACCTCATAAACCGTCGAAGTACCGTTCAGAATGGCGAGATCGGCCTTGCATTCACCGACGCGAAACTCATTGAGCATTGATGCTGTACGGAGGGAATGTTTGCCAAGGAGAATTTTGTGCGTTAGCGCGGCTTTGTAGATATACTCATGTCTATATCCCTCGCGCTTCAACAGCGAGAATGCTTTCTCGAAAAGACTGTAGACGGGTCCGCGTTCCGGCAGCGAATTGAGCAAAAGAGATTGTTTAGCCAGTCTTGCGAAAAGCGGCGATTTCCCTTTTCGCGCCATTTCCCGAATGACGCTTGACGAAAAGAGTCGAGAAATCGCAGCTAGTTGCTCTACTGCGAAATCCCCCATTTTGTCAGCATGGATCACGCGATTTGATACCATCCGTTCTTGAGATTTTAAATCAATTCGCCCCGCATTCCTAATCAAGAATTGGTGGCTGGGACACCTTAGTACCCTGATGCCTGTGCCGAATTGGGGGCGCAAAGGACAGATGACTGAGAAGAATCATTTGTGGATTGCGGCGCATGCCTAGCCGGCGCGAGCGGAAAGGCCCGCGAATCTTTTTCGACGGCGGCGAAGGCTTTAGCGCTGGTGGCGAGGGAGGCTTTGCGGGGAGCCGGAGGGGCCGGTTTCGCGAAGCGCTTCGTCGATCGGGACGCGGGAGAAAGCTTCGGAT
>QHYL01000530.1 GCA_003224105.1 Acidobacteriota bacterium
CAAGTCCGATGTGAACGAAAGACGTCCATCGCTCGAGCTTGTGATGTCCGTAACGGTGAAAGAGATAGGAAGCGCCGATGGAGACACCGGTTGTTGCGGCTTCGACCGTTGCAAAGGCCGCGTGATTGTCCACAGCGCCGTTTGTAAGGAAAATCTCCTGCCTACCGCGGCGGCGCATGTTCAGCGTCGAAAAATAGTCGAGGGTGCGGGCCGCGCCCAGGCCCGCGAACAGCCAGCGATTCTCTTTGTCCCAGAGGCGATGTGGCTGCAAAGCATCTTTCTTCTCCGGCTTGCCGATAGCAGGGGCCTCTTGGGCAACACTCGCGGAGGGCGGCTCCTGTTTCGCAGCGTACTGCGCGCCAGTGGCTGGCGCAGCCGCGAGCATAACAAGAAGCAGCGAGCCGAAGAGGCGGATTCTTTGCAAGTTCGTCATTTCGATGCTGCCGTCCTTCACTCTCGGATTGCGTATTATCGCAGTTGGGACGGGGATTCCCTCGCAAAAAATGTTGCGTTGCCCTGTTGCCGAATTCGAAACGGCATTCGCCCAAGCGTTGTCATTCCTTGTTGGCAGAGGTATCTTGAAATTTAGCCCAGCAAGCATTTTCAAGGAGTACCCATGCCGCGCTCCATGCTGATTCGATCTGTCATATTTGCCGTGACAGCCGTCGCCATTGTCCCGGTCGCTTTCTCTCAATCACAGGACTCTCAATCTGTGGCCGACGCCGCCCGCCGCGCTCGCGAAAAGAAAAAGGACACTGCAAAACCTACCAAGGTAATTACCGACGAGACGCTAGACGTGAAGAAGGGCGACGTGCAGAGCGCCGTTGCCGAAGAGGCAAAAATTGCCGGCGCTCCGGACAGCAAGTCCCAAGGCGCCGCCGGTTCGCCTAACGCCACTTCTGCGAACGCTGCATCTAAAGATGAAAAGCGGGAAAAGCTAAAGAAGCAACTGACGGAGTTGAAGGAGCAGATCAAACAATCGCTGATGGACCTGGACCTTCTTCAGCGCGAAAATCGCCTGGATCAGGATGCCTACTATTCACAACCAAACTATGGGAGCGATACGGCTGGCAAGCAAAAGCTTGACGACGAAAAGCAGCAGATTAGCAACAAGCAGGAAGAGGTCACGCGCTTGAAAGCGAAGCTCGCGGATTTGCAAAGAGAGATGGGCGAATCGCCTTCGTCCCAACCCTAGCCTGGTTCCAAAGCTCTCTTAAGCAATACAAGTTGCATCAAACTCCCACTCCTAGGGGTACGAGTCACCAGTCACTCTTGCACCGCCGGGATAATTTAGGGGTTTTGCGTTAGTCAATTCCGTGAATTCGCAGGCTGACCAGTTTGTCGATGGTCAGGTCCTTCATCCCGCGCGATTGCAGTTTGCTGATGAATTCAGCCGTGACTCCATGAATCCGCATGGCAATCAGCTGGTCCGGTTCCGGATGCGAGTAGCCCAGCTTTTGCACCTGGCTGATGAAATCGGGCGAAACTCCGTGAATCCGGAAGGCTATGAGCTTGTCAAGCTCCACGTGGTAGTAGCCGCACTTTTTCAAATCCGCCATCCACTCCGGGGATGCACCATGAATGCGCATGGCGATGAGTTTGTCCGGGTCGGCTTCGTAACCGGCCTGGCGAACGGCGCGCACCATCTCCGGCGTCACACCGTGAATGCGAAACGCAATGAGCTTGTCGCTATCCGTCACGGTTAGGCCCGCGGAGCGAAGATCGGAGACAAACTGCGGAGAAACTCCGTGAATGCGGAAAGCAATGAACTTGTCGCTATCGGAAAGATTCACGCCCGAGGAGCGAATCTGGTCGATGAATTCCGGCGTCACGCCATGAATCTTGAACGCGATTAGCTTGTCGGTATCCAGTCCCTGCAAGTTCTTCGATTTGATTTCCCGCGCGAACTTCAGGCTCACGTCATGAATCGCCATGGCCCATTGCTTGTCTCCGTCGATGCCTCCGAAGCCCAGTGCTTTCATTTCCTGCACGTATTTCGCATCGGGTATGAAATGGAAGAGCCCCGCGCCCTCGCCGTCCTTTAAGTAGCCTTCGCAGTCGAATCGGCCCGCATCGCGCGTGATGGTGAAATGCACGTCCTGGCGTCCCGGCTTCGAAAGGTCCAGGCCAGTGAGTTCTTTCACTTCCCAGTCCGAGCTCGAATGAAAGTGATGCCCGCCGCGCGAGTCCATAATCGAAACTTCCACTTTTCCAGGCTCATCGGAACGGTGAATCGTCCAATCCCCGGTTTGCGTCTGCCCGCGGAGCGCGGTGGCCAGCCCGAATGCCGAGCCGCCCACGATCAGAATCAGTCCCATCACTCGATTGAAATTCATGGCGCTTCTCCCGTTTCTGCTTTAGAAAACTTCGGCGTTCTTGAGTGAAATCAATTTGTCCAGCGTCAGGTTCTGGAAACCGTGCTTGCGCGCTTTTTCGATGAACTCCGGCGTGATCCCCTGCACTTTGGCTCCGATGATTTCATCGGCATCCAAATACTTGAATCCAGCGGCTTGCAATGATTTCACGTATTC
>QHYL01000531.1 GCA_003224105.1 Acidobacteriota bacterium
CGGCGTCGGTCTTAAGACTCAAGCCGCGCATTTCGTTCACATATTGGGGAGTGATTCCTTGAACCTTCATCCCGATAAGATTTTCGGGGTCGGCTTTGAGGCCCAGTTCGCGCATTTCGTTCGCGTACTGCGGCGTGATGCCCTGCACCTTCATGCCAATCAATTCATCGACGCCGAGGTTGGGAGCAACGCCGCGCATGTCGCGGATGTAGTCCGGTGTGATTCCCTGCACCCGCATTCCAACGAATTCA
>QHYL01000532.1 GCA_003224105.1 Acidobacteriota bacterium
CGTGGAAGCGATGGTCAAGGAAGAGTTGAAGTCGAAGAAATCGTAGTTCCCTACTCTGTCGCGAATTTCAGGAATCGTTCCCGCCCAAGCCCTTCCTATGAAAGCTACTTCTACAATAGTGCAGCGAATTTGACGGAGCCTCTTTTTGCCCCGTATAGTCGAAGATTATCCTGACGCGAAGGGGCATTGCAGGAACGACCTGCCTCTGCGGACCTTTCGCGGAATTTCCTGGAGAACCACACCTAATGGCTCGCGAGATCGCCAAAGCGTACGAACCGCAGCAGATTGAACCGCGCTGGGCGGATTTCTGGGTCAAGGAAGCCCTCTTCAAAGCCAATCCAAGTGCTCCCGGACCCGTGTTTTCGATCGTGATTCCCCCGCCGAACGTGACCGGCTCGCTGCACATCGGACACATGCTCGAGCACACGGAAATTGACATCCTGACGCGGTGGCACCGCATGCGGGGCTACAACACCCTGTATCTGCCGGGAACCGACCACGCAGGGATCTCGACGCAACGCGTGGTCGTGAAATACCTCGCCAATCAAGGCATCAATTACCAGAAGCTTGGCCGGGAGCGGTTCGAGCAAGAAGTCTGGAAATGGAAGGAAGAAGCGGGCGGACAAATAACGCGGCAAATGAAGGGGATTGGGGAGAGCTGTGACTGGTCGCGAGAGAAATTTACGCTATCCCCGGAGATGTCGCGGAGAGTCCGGGAAGTTTTCGTTCGGCTTTACGAAGAAGGTTTGATTTACCGCGAAACACGATTGGTGAATTGGTGCCCGGACTGTTTGACGGTCTTGAGCGACCTGGAAGTGGTGCACGAAGAACGGCAGGGCCACCTCTGGCATATCAAATATCCGGTCGTGGGTGGCAAGGAATTTCTCGTGGTGGCGACTACGCGGCCGGAAACCATGCTTGGCGACACGGCTGTGGCCGTGCATCCGGAAGACGAACGATACAAGCAGTTGGTTGGCAAGAAGGCGCTGTTGCCGTTGATGAACCGCGAGATACCCATCATTGCCGACGAGATGGTGGACCGCGAGTTTGGAACCGGCGTGGTGAAAATTACGCCGGCGCATGATCCCAACGACTTTGAGGTTGGCAAGAGGCACAAGCTGGCGGAAATCGATGTCATGACGGATGACGGCAAAATGAGCGCGGCGGCGGGCTCGTATGCCGGTATGGACAGATTCGCGGCGCGGAAGCGAGTGGTTGAGGAGTTGCAGAAGCAAGGGGCGCTGGAAAAGATAACCGATCACGCCAACGCCATCGGACTCTGCGAACGAAGCAAGACCGTGGTGGAGCCGCGCATTTCGACGCAATGGTTCTGCAAGATGAAGCCGCTGGCCGAACCGGCCATCGCCGCGGTGGAACGCGGAGAAATCTTGATGGTGCCGGACAACCGGCGCGAAGAATATTTCAACTGGATGCGGAACATCCGCGACTGGACTTTGTCGCGGCAACTTTGGTGGGGGCACCGAATCCCGGCGTGGTACTGCAAGGAACACAATCACATTACGGTGGCGCGCGATACGCCCGCGAAGTGCGCAACGTGCGGCTCGACAAATCTCGAGCAGGATCCCGACGTCCTCGACACCTGGTTCAGCTCGGGATTGTGGCCGTTTTCGACACTGGGCTGGCCCGAGAACACGGATGATTACAAGACCTACTATCCAACAACACTGCTGATCACCGGGTACGACATCCTGTTTTTCTGGGCGGCCCGAATGATCATGATGGGAATTCACTTTACAGGGCAGGTTCCCTTTCGCGCCGTCTATTTGCACTCCCTGGTGCGCACGGGAAGCGGTGAGAAGATGTCGAAGTCCAAAGGGACAGGACTTGACCCCGTGGCATTGAACCAACAATACGGAACGGATGCGATGCGATTTTGCCTGGCTTCCATGGCCGCGCCGGGAACAGACATCATCCTGTCGGATGACAAACTGGCAGGCGCGCGAAATTTCGCGAACAAAATCTGGAACGCAGCCCGTTTCTTATTTGTGAATTTGGACAAATTTGAGCAAACCGGAGCGAAGCTGGAAGAGTTGGCTGGACCGGAGGTTCGCGCGAAGGCGCCGTACACGGTCGCCGGAAAGATTCCTCTGGTGGATGCGTGGCTGTTCGCCCGGCTGGCCGCGACGATCGAAATGATGAACGACGCGCTGGAGAATTACCGCTTTCACGAAGCAGCGCAGGGTGTTTACCAATTCTTCTGGGGCGACTTCTGCGACTGGTACATCGAATGGGTGAAGCCAGAATTGCAAAGCGCCGGCCGCGAGCGCGCTACCGCGGCATGGAAGAACCTTTTTGCGGCCTTCGACGCGGCTTTGCGGCTGCTGCATCCGTTCATGCCGTTCCTGACCGAGGAGTTGTGGCATCAGTTGCCGCAGGCAGCCGGGGCGAAATCCATTGCGTTGGGGCAGTTCCCGGAAGGAGAGCCGCGATGGAGGAGCGCCGAGCCGCTGCGCGAGGTGGCACAAATTCAGGAAGTGGTTACAATGCTGCGCGCGATCCGCGCTGAAATGAAGCTGGATGCCAAAAAGAAGGTGGCAGCGGAATTTTCGACGACGGATCGAAGCTTAGAGAACGCGATTCAGGCCAACCGTGAGGCCGTGGAACGATTTGCGGTTTTGTCCGAGCTGAGGATGGTTGCCAAGGAAAAGTTTGACACGACGAGCGGAGCGGTGCGTTCGACAGCGACGTTTGACGTGCGCGTAGTGTATTCAGAGACCGTGGACGCAGGAGCCGAGAAGGTGCGGCTGAAGAAAGAAAAGGAAGGATTGCAGAAAGCCATCGCGTCAAAAGAAAGACAGCTTGGGGACGAAACGTTCCGGAGCCGCGCGCCGGAAAAGATTATCAAGGGACTGGAAGCGACGCTCGCTCAACAGAAGACTGAGTTGGAAAAACTGCAAAGGCGGCTAGGGGACCTCGATGGGGGCAGTAGCCAAGCTGCCGGAACGTAAAGCCCGTGAACTGGCATTCCGAAGAAATCCAAAAAATCGTTCGCAACGCGCTGGCTGAAGATATCGGTTCGGGCGATGCCGGCACTGCGGCGACAACTCCGCCGAACGCCGTGGCTCGTGCGCACATTTTGGCGCGTCAGACCCTCGTGTGCGCGGGATTGCCGCTCGCCGAAAACGTGTTTCGCGCGCTGGACCCGGAAATGGAGGTTACCTGCCTGCACGCCGACGGTTCTTTTGTGGAACCAGGCACGAAGCTGGTGCAAATGCGTGGGAACGCGGCGGCAATTCTGACGGG
>QHYL01000533.1 GCA_003224105.1 Acidobacteriota bacterium
AGCTGGCGTGTTCCCTTTTGCCGGCGCTTCTGTTGGCGGCTCTGCAATTATGCGGCTTGACGGTGAATCACTGGCGATCGGGAACCCGCGTGACCGCGATCTTTGCGCTGCTCTTTGCCGGCGTGTGGCTCTCGAACGCTCCCGCGGGCGTGCTGGCCAGCTATAGCGTGGCGCTCCTTTTTGCCTGGGCGGCCATTGCAAGAAAATCCTTTACTCCTTTATGGCGAGGCGCGGCTGGCTTGGCGTTGGGATTCGGGCTGACAGGATTTTATCTGTTGCCCGCAGCGTACGAGCAGCGCTGGGTGAACATCGGACAGGCTCTAGCCTCCGGATTGCAGCCCGCGGAAAATTTTCTTTACACGAAGATCGCCGACGCGGAACACAACCAGTTCAATTGGATTGCTTCGAGTATTGCGGTTTTGTTGATGGCGATGGCGGGGGCTGCAGCGATCGTGGCGCACCAAAACACGCAGAGGGAAGAATACCGCGAAGAGAAAAGCCTGTGGCACGCATTGCTATTGCTCAGTGCGATGACGGTGGTCTTGATGCTTCATTCCAGCTTGATTCTCTGGGAGCATCTGCCAAAACTCCAGTTCGTGCAGTTCCCATGGCGCTGGATGGGTATTCTTGCCGTGCCTTACGCGTGTTTTGCCGCCGCGGCCGTGCGCCGATGGCGACCTGGGTGGGCTTGGGCCGGGGTCATGGCAATCGCGGTCGCTTGCACGGCGGCGTTTCTGGTTCACAAGGCCTGGTGGGATACCGATGATATCCCTTCGCTGCAGGAAGCAATTGCGAAGGGCCAGGGGTTTGACGGAACCGACGAATACGATCCCGCCACGGACGACCACACGAACTTGCCGGCAAAAGCGCCTCCGCTGCAAATTCTTCCAGCAGCGGCTTCCAAAACAGCTGCGACGAAAGCAGAAGTTCGCATTGAGCGATGGACTGCTGAAGACAAGGAACTGAGCGTGAGTTCGCCGCAACCGCTGCGGCTGGCGATCCGGCTGCTGGATTACCCGGCGTGGCATGTAGAGGTGAACGGCCGCCGCGTGACGCCAGAATCTCCGGAGTCAACCGGTCAAATCTTCTTGCCACTGCCCGCAGGGGCACAGCGAATCAGAATCGAATTTATGAAAACGTCCGACAGAAAGTGGGGCGAAGCAGTTTCCGGGGCGGCGGGCATCCTATTCCTGCTCTTGTTCTTTCTCGATCGAGCAAAGCGGCGCTCAGCAAAGGTCGTTCAGACTTGATCGTTTACACCTCAGGAGCGTGTTACCAGACTCGCGTGAGTTCACCTTGGAGCTCTCCCGCCAGGAAAAAACCTGTACGAAATCGGCAAAGAATCCTTACGAACGTTCGTGCGCTGTGTGCAGTTCTGCTGACAATTTTTGGCGTCGGTCTTTCTTGCGCAAATGCGCAAAGTCAGGGTGACGCGATCCCCGATCGCTGGCTGATGAACCAGGACGTCATTGAGATGCTGCGCAGCGGACTCTCTGTGCGCACGGTAATTCAGCGAATCCACGATTCGCCTTGCAAGTTCGACAAGTCCGCCGAAAGCCTGGAAGCTTTGCGCACCGCAAACGTGCCTTATAGAGTCTTGATGGCGATGATGCAGGCCCCGGAGTTGGCGGCGCCGGTCAAGGGCCGCATCCCCACGCTGATCCCCGACAGCACGCTGGTCGAGGTCGTCTTGTCCGAATCCCTCGACACCGCTGCGCAAAAGCCGGGCTATATCGTGTATTTCCGGGTTTTGGAGGATGTTCGAATCCAGGGCCTTCGCGTCATTGCCAAGGGAGCGCGGGCGCGCGGAAGGTTGCTGGATTCCCGCGAACGTTCACGCACCGGCGAGCCCGCGCGGCTTGAGTGGAACATGATGGACGTGGAAGCCGCTGACGGCCAACGCATCCCGCTTCGAGGAGGCAATGAGAGAGCGGGGAGTGAAATCAACCAGGAGAGGAGCGTGTCCGCGGAAGAAGGCGAGGAATTCCGGACGTTCACCTACGGCTCTCGAAAGGTAAACGTTCCGGCACCTATCCAAGCGAGTCCCATTGCTCCTTCGCCTTCCGAGAGGACGAACCCCAAACAGTAAGCGCCTCAACGCTGGCGGGCGTCGAGCGGCGACTAAAGAAGCTTGGTTGAGCATCTGGTGCACATCGCCTCACCGGGCTCTTGCCGATTTTCCTATGTTGGCATAGACTCCAGCCATAAATTGGTTCCCTTGCCACGGCAAAAATAAAATTTACGCCCGGGTTGGGCATCTGAGTTGCGGAAACCAGGTTGGTCACAGGACAGACTCCGGAACCAGAAGACTCGACTTGATGGAGGAAGATCATGCGAATAAGGTGTGCATTCCCGCTTCTTGCAATCCTGCTTCTTATTTCCGGTTTAGGTCTGGCGCAGTCGAGCAAGCCCCTAACCAACGACGACGTCGTGCAAATGGTGAAGGGCGGGTTCGACGAATCCACGACGGTGGCTGCTATCCAGGCTGCAGCGGATACGAACTTTGACGCCTCCGTGCAGGCGTTGTTGGCCTTGAAGGGCGCTGGCGTCAGCGAAAAGGTGATCTCCACCATGCTGGCTGCGACGAAAAAGAAGTCCGACAACGCAAAGGGAGCGGCACTTGCACCGACAGCCGCCGCGCCTGCAGCGGCCGCGAATCCCGGTGTGCCGGAAGACGTGGGGGTGTACGTGAAGCTGAAGGGTTCACTCGGAGAGGTTTACGCCGAGATCGTAGACTGGAAATCGGGAGGCGTGGGCAAGAGCCTGCTCACGGGGGGCTTCACGAAAGGGCATATCAATGCCGTCGTCAAGGGGCCGAAAAGCAAGCTGCAGATTGGCGAGCCAATGGAATTCGTCATCAAGTGCATGGAGGGTGTGACGCCTTCCGAATACATGCTGCTGAAGTTGGATGAAAAGGGCGATCGGCGGGAATTTCGCGCGGTGACCGGAGGTGTGTATCACTCCTCCGGCGGCGCGGACAAGAATGCCATCAAATTTGACTTCCAGAAGATTGCTCCGCGCACCTTCAAAGTTGTCCTGACCGACATGAAGAAGGGCGAGTACGGGTTCCTGCCGCCCGGAAGCGGAGCAGTCGGTGCCATGGGCGGCGGCGCAAGCGGCGCAACAGTTCAAGGCGGTTCCATGCAATCCGGGAAGCTTTACACGTTCGGCGTCACTGAATAAGAATCCGCGGCGTCTGCGAGTGCCGCAAATTCTAAGTGTACCCGCAAGCCGCCTCAGGAGAAGTGTGTTTA
>QHYL01000377.1 GCA_003224105.1 Acidobacteriota bacterium
TATTAAGACAGGATTCAACGACACAACCGAGTCCCGCTTGCTAAAGTGCATCGAGAAATCCGACTAAAACGATTTGATAAAGAATTTAGAAGAACTTTTCTTGACAGAATGCCTCAAATTGTCCTAAAAGCTATGGCAACGGTTGCTAGGTCGAGTGGTGGGGAAGTCTCTCGATTCTCCACTTTTAGTTTGGAAGATTCAGGGCCACAAGCAAGCCATTGCTTGCCACGCAGGTGGGTACGTTTTCTTTCGGAGTGATTTCCGATCAAGGTGCGCGAAAGGAGCAGTTTATGCGGTTCTCATCAATGAAGCGCAATCTTATCATTGCCAGCTTGGTTGCAACTCTGTTTGCAGCCGCAGGCGTGCGGGCCCAGGTAGGCACGACATCCTTGCGAGGCACGGTAACCGACAAAAGCGGTGCGGCAATTGCGGGCGCTAAGGTGACGCTTACGAACACGGCGCAGGCGCTACAACGAGAAGCTCAAACCGGGGCAACGGGAGAATATGAATTTCTCGCCTTACCTCCAGGCGCTTACACGTTTAGCATAGAAAAGGTGAGTTTCCGCAAGTTCGAACAGAAAAATATCCAACTGCTCGTTAACCTTCCTGCGACTGTGAATGCGATTCTGGAAGTAGGCTCGACTTCGCAGGTCGTTGAGGTGTCTGCGACAGCAGTCACGTTGAATACGACGGACGCTTCGTTGGGAAACGCATTTAACGAGAATCAGGTTAAAGAACTTCCGCTTGAGGGGCGCAACGTTCCGGACCTTCTAAGCCTGCAGCCTGGAGTGGCATTCACCAACAATCGGGACGACATACCCTCCTGGGATACAAGAAAGGGCGCCGTGAACGGCGCGCGGAGTGACCAGAGCAACGTCACGCTTGACGGCATTGCCGTTAACGACAAGGGAGGCAATGCCTTTACCTCGGTGCTTCCTGTGACATTAGACTCCGTTCAAGAATTTCGCGTGACAACGTCAAATTACAACGCGGATCAAGGAAGCACATCGGGCGGCCAGGTCGCTATGGTGACTAAGAGCGGCACAAACGACTTGCATGGCTCGGCCTACGAATACAACCGTAATGCTTATACGGAGGCGAACGACTTCTTTGTAAAGAATGCACAGGAAGCAAGCTGCTTAGCCAAGGGATACAATTTAAATACCTATCAATGTAATAAAGCACCAAAACTGATTCGCAATATCTTCGGTGGCTCTCTGGGAGGACCGATTAAGAAGGACCGCGCGTATTTATTTATGAATTATGAAGGAACGCGGCGCGCCGAAGCAACTAGCGAAACCGTCGCCGTGCCGTCTGCGGCTATGAAAGACGGCGTCATGCAATATCAATGCAAGACGCTCGCTGATGGTAGCCCAGATACCGTGAGCTGTCCGGGTGGCAATATCAGCGTGGCTAATTTTAATAATCCAAGCCAAACGGATACATTTGCAGTGATACCGGGCTATAACGCACTAACCCCAACACAGATAGCTAAGATGGATCCGCTAGGTGTCGGACCAAGCCAGGCAATGCTGAAGTATTTAAACACGTTTCCCGCTGCGAACTGCAACAACGCGGGAGATGGATACAACTATAGCTGCTTTAATTGGAGCGCACCGGTCGCGGATACGAGGAACGAATATATCGCCAAGCTCGACTACAGCATAACGCGGGACGCGAAACACAGGATTTCGTTGACAGGCGCGATGAGGAACGAAAGCAATCCCGGAACGCCTTTCTTGCCGGGCCAGCCAGCCTCGCAGACACTCGTTAACTTCAACAAGGGGCTCATCGCCAGCTACAACGGCGTACTTACAAACTCGATCGTGAACAATTTTCGATACGGCTTTGTCCGGGAAAGCATCGGCGTTATTGGCAATTCAAGCCAAGATTGGAACTTCTTCCGAGGGTTAAATGACCAGACGGGCGCAGTAACGCGGACCAACAGCTTTCAGAGGCCCGTACACAGCATAGTTGACGATCTGTCTTGGATTCGTGGTAAACACACCTGGCAATTCGGAACGCAGATTGCGTTCGTCAGGACTCCAAGCCTCAGTTATCTCACTTCGTTCAGTGACGGGAGCGCTAACGCATCTTGGACCACCTTGTCCGGCTATGCGCAAAAGAAATCGCCTTTAAATCCCGCGTACACATGCGCAAACTCGAGCTCGAGTTCGTGCGCGGTGAATGGAACTCCATTCGTGGATCCTAGCTTTGCCAACTCATATGATTTCCCGTTACAAGCCTTGTTAGGCATGATTACGGAAGTGGATGCGCGGTACAACTTCAACCGGGATGGGAGCGCGTTGCCCGATGGGACTGCCCTGAAACGGCGATTTGCCATTAATGGGTATGAGCTTTATGTACAAGATGTATGGAAGGTTAGACCGACATTTACGGTGACGCTGGGTGTGAGGTGGTCACTCTTCTCACCGCCATGGGAAACGAACAAACTGCAAGTGCAGCCTACTTTTAACTTGGACACCTGGTTTCAGAATCGCGCTAAGGAGGGCCTCAACGGGATAGGTTCCTGGAACGATCCTGCAGTCGCTTTTGACTGGTCGGGGGCGGCAAACGGAAAGCCAGGGTTCTACAATTGGGACAAGAAGGACTTCGGGCCACGAGTCGCATTGGCTTGGGCGCCGAGAAAGAGCGGAGGTTTGCTAGGCAGTCTGCTCGGAGAAGGAAAGACTTCCATCCGGGCGGGCTTCGGAATGGTGTACGATCGGTTCGGACAGGGAATCGCGGATGATTTTAGCCGGAGCGGTTCTTTCGGGCTCTCAACTCTACTGACGAATCCGGCCGGATTCTTGTCTCCCTATAATGCACCACGACTAACGGACCTTCACACGATTCCAACAACGGATCTCAATGGCAACCAGATCTTCCTGCAAGCACCGCCAGCGAAGTTTCCACAGACGTTTCCGAGCGGGAACTTTTTCATTGGTTCGAGTCTTGACAGCTCCCTTAAGACGCCTTACGCGTACACGATCGACTTATCAGTGGGACGCGAATTGCCCGGAGGCTTCAGTCTGGAAGTAGCTTATGTGGGCAGACTGGCTCATCGGCTGTTGACGCAATTGGATGTAGCCACACCCCTCAATTTGAAGGACCCCAAGACTGGAATGGATTATTTCACGGCGGCAACAGCACTGGCAAAGATTTACCGGACTGGTGTCTCCACAGATACTTTCGACCCATCTATGGTACCCGCCAACGTGGCGCAGTATTGGGCGGATATCATGTCGCCTTTGCAGAGTGGCGACATGTTCGCCACGGGTTCGTGCGGGAGCAATCCTACGACCATCCCCGTTGTGGCGATCTACGATTTGTTCTGCGGAAACAACTTGAACGAGACGACTGCACTTCTTATCTTAGACTACTTTGGGCTTTCGGGAACCTCTGGCAATTCCTACTTTCCGGCGGCGGGAGTCAGCCCAAACAATAGCTACTTAAATCAAAATGGTGTGGGATCGTTCGCATTTTACAATCCGCAGTATGCGACCCTTTACGTTTGGAAATCGATGGGAACGTCGAATTACAACGCCATGCAGGTGAATTTGAAACACAAACTGTCACATGGTGTGCAATTCGATTTCAATTACACCTTTTCCAAGTCCATCGATCTTTCCTCTGACGCCGAACGGGTAGGCACAATCAACGGAACCGGAGCGCAGGTGCAAAACGCCTGGAGCCCGTTCCAGTTCCGTGCGGTGTCCGACTTCGACGCGACGCATCAGATCACGGCAGACTGGGTTGCCGACTTGCCTTTTGGACGGAACCAACTCATTGGTCGAAACATCGGGAGGGGTTTGGATGCCGTCATCGGCGGGTGGCAGCTTTCGGGACTCGGTCGCTGGACTAGCGGCTTTCCTTTCAGCGTGGGAAACGGCTATCAGTGGCCGACGGACTGGGACTTGTCGGGCAATGGGATAAAGATCGCTTCGGTCAAGACTGGCACATTCTACGACCCAAATAACCAGGGTGCTGTTAATATCTTTTCCGGCTTGGCGGGAGCAGCTAGTTCTTTCCGCGAGCCTTTCCCGGGAGAAGCAGGGCAACGAAACAACCTGCGAGGTCCTGGCTTCTTCAGCGTGGATGCGAGTCTAGCCAAACGCTGGAAAATGCCCTGGAAAGAATCCCATAGTTTACAGTTTCGCTGGCAAGTCTTTAATGTCTCAAACTCGAAGCGGTTTGATCCTCTAAGCGTCAATTCCTTCCTTGACGTTTATGGCTCGACGTTTGGCGACTACACTCGGTTGTCAACCAAGCCGCGCGTGATGGAGTTCGCTTTGCGGTACGAGTTCTAAACCGAACTACCAAGATTAGCCGGCTAAAGACCGGCGCGTACAAGAACTGGCCGCCTTGAGCACAGGCTTCCGGCAGCTTTTTTTGAGGCGGGTCGCATCATTCTGCGCTATGTGATGCTCACCGCTTCTCGTTGACATCGCGCATCGTTGCATGATGCAGTTGGTTTATGAGAACCACTCTCTCCCTAGAGGATGATGTTCTTGCGGAAATAAAGGCATACGCGAAGAGCCGCGAGATCGCGCTGGGTAAAGCCGTCTCTGAACTGGTGCGCCGAGGCCTGCGTGCCCCTTTGCAGACCCGAGTGGTCAACGATTTTCACGTTGTGGAGCTGCCCCCCGGCTCGCCGCGCGTCAGCATCGAGCATGTCCGCACGCTTCAGGAAGAGCTTGAGTGAGCGGCGCATTTCTCCTGGATGTCAATGTGCTGATTGCCATGAGCTGGCCAGCGCACGTAGCACATGAAAAAGTGCAGAAGTGGTTCAGCAAGCATGGGCGAGCAGGATGCGCGACCTGTCCTTTCACTGAAGCGGTTTTCGTGCGAATCCTTTCGAATCCGGCTTTTTCGCCAAACGCCCTCACGACTGCGGACGCTTTCCAGTTGCTGGGATCGAATCTCAAACATCCAGCGCACGAGTTTTGGCCAGATAATATTGGGCTTCTGGAGGCCACAAGCAGCTTTCTATCGAAAATAAGGGGACATCAACAAGTGGCCGATGCGTATCTACTGGGCCTCGCGCTACACCGCATGGGAAAGTTAGCGACGCTGGACGCCGGGATGCCAGCGCTACAGGCAGGCAGTGGGGAACGAGATCTGGTGACGGTAATCTAAAACTGCTCGGCCACAACAGCGCTCTACCGGGGGCTGTCAAGCTATGTTAATCTAAGAGTCCCGCGGGGGACGGGAACGTCCGCCTAAGTGGTTCGGTCGGGGCGTAGCGCAGCCTGGCTAGCGCGCCTGCTTCGGGAGCAGGAGGTCGATGGTTCGAATCCATTCGCCCCGACCAATTTAATCCCAATTACTGTAAGAACTAGCGCCGCTTTCGTTGGCCGATTTTCCGAGTCCGAAAAGTTGGCCAAGAACTCGGATCCGAGACCGATCTTCCGGGTCCACAGCCTACCCCAAGCAACATCTTCGATGAGCTGCTTCGCATGGCGCGTTCCCCTGTCGCGGTTCTCATGCCCCATCCAATAATCCACCGAGAGAGCGTGAGCGTCGGATTTCTGTAGGACGGATTCACGGAAACGCTGGAAGCAATGGAAGCCCGTCTTCGGCCTTTTTGAGTTTCTCGAGAACTGGAGGCAGGCTATCTCGAAGAATGTTGCGCGGGCACACGGTTTGCCTTGGGAGCGCAGAACAAGGATCCATCATTGCGCGTGCCGATCTGTGCTTGTCCATTCTCAATCCAAGCGCCTCTCCAATTCGCAGGCCCGTTCCGGCGAGTAACAAAAAAGAACACGAGTTGCGCGTTGAGGTAGCTATTCTCTAATTTAACGAGACTTCCAATCACGGATGGGCCTATTTGAATCGAACCGACACCTGAACCTTGGCGCCTCTGAAGCCAACGGGAAATCAGGAGCTTATGAGTCCTAAGCGTAGTAGCAGCGGGTGAGAGACTGTATTAATGTTCGGTTAAATCTGCTTTAAGAATTGATGAATTCTCCGGATTGCAGCGAGTGCCTGGCGACTTTACTATCTGTGTGGACGGAGTCACATCGAGTCCGAATCCCTTATCCGCTATCCCCAGTGCGGGTTTGCTACCCCAGCCAGGCATGTGTTCAGCGGAGTGCTGAGGTCCTCCGAATTCTGACGTATGTTCCCCCGGAGATACGCTTATTCCCCCCTACGGTAGCTCTCTAGACCATGAACAATAGCTCCGGTTAAATATTCCGAGACGGATACAAAATAAATAACAAATCTTTCAAGGACGAGTTCTAGTGCGTGACCATGAGACAAGTGACAACACTGAGTCCGGAATAAGAACCGACCAAATTGAGCCGACCGAAGGAAAGCTGGGTGTAATGATTCCCGGAATGGGAGCCGTTGCGACCACTTTTATCTCAGGGGTGGAGGCCGTGCGCCGGGGGCTCGCAAAGTCCTTTGGCTCGCTTACGCAGATGGGAACCATACGTCTAGGAAAGCGCACGGACGGTCGCTCGCCCAAAATCAAAGAGTTCGTGCCGCTCGCCGATCTGAACGACCTCGTGTTTACCGGGTGGGATATCTTCCCCGATGACATGTATGCAGCGGCATGCAACGCGGGCGTGCTGGACCGTGCACTCGTCGATAGAATTCGGCCGTTCCTCGAGTCCATCAAGCCACGCAAGGCTGTGTTTGACCAAAACTACGTGCGAAAGCTCGCAGGCCCCAACGTGAAAACCGGCAAGAACAAGATGGATCTGGCCAAGCAACTGCGGGCCGACATTTGCGAGTTCAAGAAATCGTCGGGGGCCAGCCGCTTTGTCATGGTGTGGTGCGGCTCGACTGAAACCTTCTTGCGGCCAGCCGCAGTGCACGAGTCAGTGAAGACGTTTGAAAAGGGTCTCGAAGAGAATGACGAAAATATTGCTCCTTCGATGATATATGCCTATGCCGCGCTCAGCGAGGGCGTGCCCTTTGCCAACGGCGCGCCCAACCTGACGGTCGACATCCCCGCAATGCACGAGCTGTCGCGGCGCAACGAGACTCCCATCTGCGGCAAGGACTTCAAGACCGGACAGACGCTGGTGAAGACCATTCTCGCCCCCGGGTTGAAGGCGCGAATGCTGGGACTGAGCGGATGGTATTCAACGAACATTCTCGGCAATCGCGATGGGGCGGTGCTCGATGATCCCGCCTCCTTCAAAACTAAGGAAGAGTCGAAGCTGGGCGTGCTGGAGCACATTCTGCAGCCGCAGATGTACCCAGAGCTCTACGGCAAAATCTCCCACAAGGTTTGCATCAACTACTACCCGCCGCGGGGCGATAACAAAGAGGGATGGGACAACATTGATGTCTTTGGGTGGCTCGGCTACCCGATGCAGATCAAGGTGAATTTCCTTTGTCGCGACTCGATCCTTGCAGCGCCCATCGTGCTTGACCTGGTGCTCTTTCTCGACTTGGCACAGCGGAGCGCTGGACTGCGCTGCCTTGGTATTCAGGAATGGCTCAGTTTCTACTTTAAATCGCCTATGACGGCGCCCGGGCTGTACCCCGAGCACGATCTGTTCATCCAGTCCATGAAGCTGAAGAACACGCTACGGCATTTGAGGGGCGAGACCCTGATCACGCACTTAGGGCTTGAATATTACGAGTATTACGACTGACGGTGATTGTCTACCGGCAGTCGCATTCATCTGTCCTAGGGGGGACAAGAGGCACCAGGATGCGTTTCTGCTTCATCGTCGAAGCTAATTACAGGCTCGAATCGATGCCAACGGTCATTGCACGTCAGCTGGTGCAATGGGGCCATGCCGTGGACATCTTAGAACCGTCTAATACTGTTACGTCCCTATGTGACCTCAAAGAGCAAGTCTATGATGCTTACGTTCTGAAGACGGTATCAGATGGCCCAGGACTGTGCATCTTAGAGGCCGCAGAGGCGGCGGGCATTCCGACCATCAATAACTCAAGAGCGATCAGACTGGTCCGCGACAAGAGTCTGTGCGCCGCATTTGCATACGCGCAAGGGCTGCCCTTTCCCCGCAGCTACTTTGTCGCTAATTCGGAACTTCTTAAAAAGATCCCTCAGGAAGATTATCCCCTGGTTGTAAAACCGACAAATGGCAGCTCCGGCCGTGGCATCCACCTAGTGAATAGTCCTGCGCAGCTGGCCGAGCTCAAGGTAGACGGACCGAGTGTGTGCTTCTTCCTGGCCCAGTGTTATGTCGAGAACCCAGGGTATGACATCAAGCTCTATGTAATAGGCAAGGATGTGTATGCTGTGTCGAGAGAATCGCCACTTCACCCCGACCTAGAAGTAACGAATCGACTTCTTCCGCTTAAGCCAGAGTGGCTGAGTTTGGCGCGCCGTGTCGGCGAAATTTTTGGTCTGGACATATATGGTTTGGATGTGCTCGAGTCATCTACAGGCCCGGTCGTAGTAGACATCAACGACTTTCCGAGCTTTGAGCGTGTACCACGGGCAGTGAGCCGCGTCGCGGGCTATGTCCTCCACCTCGCCAAAGAAGCCAAGTTGAAACGGCAAGAGCAGCCTCGCGCCAGGGGAGCGGTGAATCGGGAAGGGCCCCAGAAGTTAGCCAAGGCTGATAGGAGGAAGCGAACTGGGGTTTCTTCTGAGGTGCCGCAAGTTACCAGGGAGGAACCGATTCGTCCCGGCGTAGCTGAAACGCAGACCTCCGGTGAGCTGCCAGTTGGCAAACTCAGATGAAGCGGCGAGTCAGCTCCTCGCTCATCGCAATAGTGGCTGAGGGTTTATTCTCACGCCTTAGCTTCGGCTTGATCAGCTTTAGTTTGCCTCTTTATGCCCGTCATCTGGGACTCAGCCTCACAGAAGTCGGCATCCTCGCGGCGATGAACAGCGCGGTGGCCGTGGCGTTGAAACCGCTTCTGGGCTGGGCGGCCGACCGCTTTGGTTTGAAACGCACGTACCTGGCCGCCATCAGCCTGCGGAGCTTGGTCTCGCTCCTCCTGGGCTTCGCTACCCTGCCATGGGAGCTCTTCGCGATTCGCAGTGCTCATGGATTGTCCATGTCATTGCGAGACCCCTCAGCGAATGCGCTCATTGCCGAACATGGCGGGGAAAAATCCGTGGCTTCCGCCTTCGCCTGGTACCAGACCGCCCGTGCCGTGGCAGGTTCGGTGAGCAAGGCGCTCGCAGGCATCATCTTGACCGTCACCGCCGCTAACTACTCGCTGGTATTCCTCTTGGCCTTTGGCCTTTCAGTGCTGCCAATGCTGATTGTCAGCAAGTACGTGAAGGAGCGTAGCGACGCTCAAGGCAAGGAGAGCGAGGAATCATCCTCCACTGCCCCAGGTGGAAGCCACGAGGCAAAACCCTTGGTGCCTGTAACGCACGGCCGGCCCAAGGTACTACGATACGTCGGTTTGGGATTCTTGATTGCCAGTACTGCAGAAATGCTGAGCGGCCTTTTTCCCGTTCTGGCGACGGAATATGCCGGACTGAGCAATGCGCAGGCCGGAGTCATTTATGCCGTTTCGACGCTCGCCCTTGTTTTTTCTGGCCCTCTCTTTGGGTGGGTCTCCGACAACATCAGTCGCAAACTAGTGCTGGCGGTGAGGGCCCTTGCTAACACGTTCTCTTCTGTCCTCTATGTGATCACTCCGACCTTCGGCGGAGTTGCCGTAGCAAAGACATCTGATGACATAGGGAAGGCCGCTTTCCGTCCCGCCTGGGGCGCGCTGATGGCGGAGGTGTCCAGTTTCGACAAGAGGAACCGAGCTCGCACGATGAGCTGGATGAGCATGGGGGAAGACGCCGGTGGCGTCCTAGCTCCGATTCTGGCGGGGTTTTTGTGGGGCACGTGGGGCATCACCGCGCTGATGGGCGTGCGGGTCCTGCTCGCGATCGCTACCGAGATCTACGCATTTCTCGTAGCTCGCCCTCCAGGAGAAAACGTCCTGGGCGTCAGACTACAAATGCGTAAGGAAGAGGTGCGCGAGGACCGCTTGGTTCTACCCAACACTGCGAGTGGCGAGGATGTTTGTGATTAAGGGTTGCCGATGGAGGCCCACAGCCGGTGAGAAAGGTCCTCAGCATGCCAAATTCTCGCCGTCTGCGTTTTCTGTCACGGTGATGCTCGCTAAAATCAAGACATACTTGTCCCCCGGCAACTAACTAGGCCTTCTATCAGGCTAACCAAAGCAGAATCGGCCCCGGGAACGCCTCGAAAGCCGGGAAATGAGTTTACGTCCACAATGACGGGTCCCTTCTCCGTGATAACCAGATCGAGGCCATAAAGGAGCAAATCAAACACTCGACCCACCTGCAACGCAATGGATCTCCATGCAGCCGGAAGCTGTTGGGCAGGAATTGGGAAATCGTGCTTGCGGGCGCCTGCTTCCAGCGTCGAACGACGGCGCGCCGCAAAGACTTGTTGACCTATGATCCATAGTTTCACATCCCATCCGTCGCCCTGCGCAAACTCTTGGAGAATAAGCGGCTCTCGCTTCCTTCGCGCCAGGAGCGCCTGCAAATCGCCAAGGGTACTTACCGTGCCGACTAAATCTCCGCGGTAACTATGGCGGCTCTTGATAATGAGCGGAAAAGCCAGAGTTGCAAGGCAGCCTTCTTTTCCCTGCAACTCTTCTATCGACGAGAAACTCCACGTATGAGGACATGGAAGATGAGCCTTCTCCATGCGTTGTGCCATGAGAACGCGATCTCGGCACGCTAGCGACGATGGGGAACTGTTGACTACCAACGCTTCGGCTTGCTCTAAGTGAGCCGCGACTTCCAGCGCCTGAAGGGCATGGGACTTTAGCAAGTAGATGTCGGCCAAGCGGCGCTCCCTTTCCTGCGCGAAAGCCTCGTCGCCGGTCAGCGAGGCAACATCAAGCACCCGCACCGTGTGTTTCAAGCTCAGCAGTTGTATGACTCGGCCGATAACAGGGTGGTTTTTCGTTTCTGGATTGTCCGTAATGAAGCAAATGTCCATTGGGGAAGCCTTCAGGAGTCGGGTGGACACTACGCCCTGCAGGTAATTCTCTCACAATTATTCGCCTGCCAACTCCGCCCCGCAAGTCCGTCGAGTAGCTTTGCTTTTTGTAGGCAGAAAGGATGAAAGCCCTTACGCGGTGGCGAAGGCAAAATCCACAACAACAATTTAGGGCTTTACGTAAAGTCTTTGACGACAATTTGTCCTTGTTTGATGACAAAAAAATCGATGTTGGCGGGTTCTTTTGCGACCTCCGAAGACCTTTCAAGACGGATGCTGGTTTGATTGGGTTAAGGCCGTACGCCTCTCTTGTCTACCATCAGTTGTCTGTCTTCAGTTCTTAGTTTTCGATCCGGCCGCAAACCCATCATCAGAGCTGCAACAAGAGAGCTGCAACAAGGGACAGCGTCATTCTCCGTAGGGAA
>QHYL01000534.1 GCA_003224105.1 Acidobacteriota bacterium
GTAATTATTGTGCGGGTCGCCCTCCGTCTGGTAATTATTGTGCGGGTCGCCCTCCGTCTGCATCCAGACAACTTGGCCGCCAGCGGCGTTCGCTACTCCAACGCGCACCGCTGAGTTTTGTGTTCCCGCCTCCGGGTATGGATATTCCAGTGTCTGGGGATACGGCCCGGTGTGTGGATACGGAATTCCCGTGACGATTTCGCCTCGCGGCGCGCCAAGATCGTAAATCAAGCTGTATTTCGCCAGGCCCGTAATGTTGAACTGCCAGAACGCAATCGCCTTGCTGTCGGGACTCCACGAAAAACCGTCGCGGATATCGAACTCTTCTTCATTCACCCAGTCTGACGTTCCATTGATGATGGTGTCCGAGCCATCCTGCGTCAATTGCGTGATTCTTTCGCTGGCAAGATCCTCGACATAAACGTTGTTTCCGCGAACGTAGCCCACTTTGGTGTTGTCTGGGGAAAATTTCGCGAACATCAGGCTCGATCCAGGAGCGTTGCCCCCGAGCTTGCGCAATGCGCCGCTCGCCAAGTCGAGAACCCAGTAATCCCCACGCGTGTTCCGCCGCCAAACCGTTTTCGAGTTGGTGAAAACAAGAACGCGGTGTCCGTCGGGAGAAATGCTGTAATCTTCGACGTCCAATGGCGTCTTCTCGCCTGTGGGAATCAAACGGCTGGCAGCCACGAAGATTTCCCGCGCGCCGGTCGCGGTCTGGTATTTCACGATGTCGCTGCCGGTTCCCGAGGCGGACGGCTCTATATCCAGATACGCATCGCCGTTGCCGAACCAGGTGCCGCCGCGGAAAGACTTCGGCCGGAATTCCGGATTGCCCATCGTGCGCGCCACGAGTTGTGCGGCGGATTGCCGCAACTGAGCCTGGACCATGGAAGGAGCCGCAACTGCTGTCACCAGGCAAACTGCCATCCCCATTGCCGCCGGAAAATTGAATTCTCCTCTCGTCGCGCGACTCGCTGCACGCGATGTCACTCCTTTATGAACCATTTCTCCTCCCTTAGGGCGGGCACGGAATGCCGTGCCCGTGCAAATGCAAATCAGACGCGGTGGGAAACAGTATCAGATTCCAGGCTGCATTGTGACTCCCAGCAAGGCAAGGAATCGAATGAGGAGAAATGAACTGCCGTAACAGGGAATCAGAAGGAAGTTGGAGCTTTCGCCAAATCACTCCGCAAGTAGGATCTCCATCACGATAGCTGCTTCCACGGGTTCCCGGTAATATCGTTCACGCCGCCCTGCTTGAGAGAAACTGTGCTTCCCGTAGAAGGCGATTCCCGCGGCGTTCGATTCGCGAACCTCCAGAAACACACGCCTCACGCCGCGCTTTCTAAACTCTACAACTGCGGCTCTCAATAAGGCTCCGCCTTCGCCTCTTCGCCGATTTTCAGGCGCCACCGCCAGGTTCAAAACCTCCGCTTCGTCTCTCATTTGCCGGGCAATCAAAAAACCGACGACTTCCGCTCTCACTTCGCTTGCTAACCCAAGGGCTCCCTCCCACACCAGGACTTCGCGCACGCTGGCTTCGGGCCAAAACACTGCTTCCGGGGATTGGCGCAAAATTTCCGCAACCGCTCGGGCATCTTCGGGACGCAGCGCGCGAATTGCCGGTCTCAGCTCCTTACGCCCTAATTCAGTGGCCATGCGCCGCACCCTTCCAGAAAATCTCCGCGTCGGACCGCCGGACGTAATTTGCGTCGAGCCCCAACGCGTCGGTGGTCTTCCCTCCCTTCAGCTGCCTCAGGCCAATGCGGCCAATCACCGCCGCCAACGTTGCTGAAACTTGCTCGATCTTTTCGCCTTGTTTCTCTCGCTGCTTCCAAGCCGGTTCGGCGGATAGAAGCGCGGCGTCTGGCGAAACCCAAGAGGTTTTCCTTCCGTTGCTCAATTCGGCGGCCGTCTCCACAAATCTTCCGGGCGCGATCACCATCTCTTCGGCGAGTCTCACCAGGGTGTCTCGCTCTTTTTCGTAGACCGCTCCGAACACTTGCCCTCGCTGGGCGTCCACGAAAGCCGCCAGGCAGCCGGAAGGAACCGTGGCCTGTGCTGCAATGCTCTCCAAACGGGAGATGGCTGCCACCGGTTTCCCATACACTTCGGCCCAGGCCTTCACGGTCGTCAATCCCACGCGCACGCCTGTGAATGACCCCGGGCCTGCAGCGACCGCATACCCACTGACATCTTTCATCGGCAGGCCAGCCTTCTTGAGCAGATCCTTTACAGCGGGAAGGAGCCAGGAGGAGTACTCATCCCTCGTTTCGTGAGGAATCAAACCCAGGACAGACTCATCGCGCAGCAGTGCTACGCTGCCGCGCGAATCGCAGGTATCTATTGAAAGGACAATCACATACGCATTGTAACCCAGCCAAGAACTAGCGGCTGGGCAGGCTGACAAGTCCAAAAAAGAAACACCCGTTTCACAAAATTTGGCCGATTTTCCTGAGTTGAATGATTTCTATTGGAGGGTTAATGGTTTAGCCTGCTTCCTTGGTAAGGTTCAGGCCTGAGCAATTCGGCTGCCAAATTTGCATCGATTTTTCCCTAACCTCTTCATTCCACTGGATATATCTTGACTCTTGCAGCACAAGTTCCTATACTGATTTTGCTGCTCTGGGGGGCATCCGAAAACTATGGACTACAAGATTGGCGACAAGGTCGTTTATCCGAACCATGGTGTGGGCGTAGTTGAGCAAATCAATTACGGTGTCTTGAATGGCAGAACCGAGCGTTACTACATGATCCGTATTGTTTCCAGCGGGTTGCGTGTGATGGTCCCGCAGTCCAACGCAGGCACGGTGGGGCTACGGTCGGTGATTCGCTCGAAGGAATCCACCGAAGTCCTGGGCTTCCTCGAAAAGGGCAAGCTGAACTCGCATCCGGACTGGAAACACCGCTTCAAAGAGAACTCCGAGCGCATGCGCACGGGATCGCTGATTGAAGTCGCCGCTGTCCTCAAGAGTCTGGTTTCCCTGAGCCGCAACAAGCCCCTCTCCTTCCGTGAAAAGAAAATGCTCGAGCGCGCCAAGTACCTGCTCGTCAGCGAAATGGCTACCGCCAAGAACACCACCGCCGAAAGCGCCGAGGGAATGGTCATTAAGTCCCTCGCCAAGGCTAAGCTGCAGTTCCCGGTAATTACGGAAAAATTCGAGTAGTTGTCGCGCCGCAGCTGAGCGCATTTTTTGTTTGGTTTTCCTAGGCGGGCAAGTTGGTCTTGCCCGCTTCTTTCTTAGTCAACTTATGCCAAAATTTCCTGCCACTCGCGCTTCAAGAC